>JBARNF010000850.1:0-14480 GCA_049802835.1 Bradyrhizobium sp. | reverse complement strand
TCTATGGCCTCAGCGAACGGCGGCTGCGCGACTTGACCGGCAACCATCCGGAAAATCCGACGCTCGACCTGCCCTGCCGCGAGGTTTTTGCGAGCGCCCAGCGGTCGACCGAGGTCGTGGGTCCCCTGTTGGAGGACGAAGCCGCCACGCTTCACGCCGGGGTCTGGGACAAATAGGCCGAAAAGAAAAAGGCGCCGCAGCCGAAGCTGCGGCGCCCTGACGTGGATCGACCGATCAGAACTTGACGGTCACGCCGCCATACACCGTTTCCTCGGTGCAGCTCGCGTTGCCGACACAGACCGCGCTGACCTTGTGGTCGAGACCGAACTTGTTCTGCCAGTAGCGATAGGCCACCCAGACGTCGACGAAGTGGGAGTACTTGTCGCCCATGAAGGCCTTGGAGGCATCGAAGGTCAGCCGGATCGGCTCCGAGTTGAACTCGATCGCCGTCTTCGTGCCAGGCAGCGGGCTGTTCTCGTTGCCCTTTTCGCCATACCAGCCGGCGCGGCCGCTGATCGACCAGAACTGCATGTTCGGAGGCAGGAAGCCAAGATCCATGTAGTAGTTCAGCTCGACCGCCCAGGTCGGGTTGAAGCTGCGATTGCCGTCGTTCAGGCAGTTCACGCCCGGAACGGCCGGAGCGGGCAGCTGCCAGCCGGCGCCGCACTGTGTGAATGCGTTGCGGTTGTAGAATTCATAGTAAAGCAGCGGCGCGACGTTGAAGTAGCCCTTGTAGGGCAGATCGAACGCGAACTGCAGACCGGCGACCATGGAGCGCTTGGCCGGCGACAGATAGTTGTTCTCGGTGTTGGCATCCATGCCCACCTCGAACGAGATGTTATGCAGCGGCCCCATCGTGAAGGCGTTGGTATTGAAGATCTGGTTCCAGCCGAACGTCGAGCGGAACAGACCGTAGATCTCGGTTGCGCCCTCGCACGACGCCGGCGTCGCGATGCCTGTGCCGGGATTGAAGATCACGCCGGCATTGGTGCAGGGATTGGCGGGATCGTTGTGATCCGACTTGAACATCGAAATGGTGAAGAAGTTGGTGCCGTACTGCCAGACGTCGAAGTGGCTGAACGAGTAGACCTGCTTGGCCGTCGTGCTGTTGATGCTGCCGTTGGGGCGCACCGAGAACACGCCCGGATCCGTCCCCTTCGGCATCCAGGAGAAGCTGACGCGGTTGTCGACGACGAGGAAGAACGGCAGGTCGGCCGGAGCCTTCTTCGCCATCGCCTTGGCCGGCAGATCGGCTGCGCCTGCCGGAGCGGCGGACGAGAGGACTGCCGCGCCGAGCGCAATGGCAGCCGCGATGGATTTATAGAACGACATCTAGAACACCCCCAATTAGCAAGCGCCGATTCCGGACTTGCATGCACAGTTGCGCCGTTCCCCCGGCGCGAGAAGCCTCAACTTTCTCCAGGACTTGCCCGCGCTTTGATCAAGGTTCCGCCGCAATGCCCTCCGGCCGCGTCGTCCTCCGGGTTCCAAATCCTGAGACGATCGGTCGCGGTCCAGCCGGCGCTGGAACCGCCGTTGTCAGTTCACATTGCTGGAGTTTTCCAGAGCCGAACGAAGCGGCGAATAGCGGTTTGCGTCAGTGCTTCCGGGACGAGATCGACGCCCGCAACGGCCCATTGCATGACGCTGCTCATCCAACGGGCAGTCTGCTACGCGGGACTGATTTTCCGTGGACTGTCGCAAAAGTGCCACATGCTCACTCTCACCCGCCGGCTCTCCCGCGATTGCAGCGCGAAAACACCACAACCGCGCCGGCGAGCGCAAGACGCCCCGTCAACCTGAGCAACAGTTGAGCAGACGATGGCGCTTTTCGCCTCTTACGCGCCGCGACGAATTAGCTCACAATTGAGGCAGTTCCACTCAGTGCCCAAATCGCAGCGATGCCTGACCCCGCGCCAGCCGACTCTCACAACACACCTCCGCTCCTGCAGACGGTCGGGTTGACCAAGCGCTATGGCGACTTCCTTGCCAACGATGGGATCGACATCGAGATCTGGCCGCGACAGATCCATGCCTTGCTCGGCGAGAACGGCGCCGGCAAGTCGACCCTGGTGAAGACCATCTACGGGCTGGTGCAACCGAGCGCCGGCGAGCTGCGCTGGCAGGGCGCACCGATCAAGCCATCCGGGCCGGCGGAAGCGCGGGCGCTCGGTATCGGCATGGTGTTCCAGCATTTCTCCCTGTTCGACAATCTCACCGTGGCCGAGAACGTGGCGCTCGGGCTCGACGGCAAGGAGCCGTTCAAGGCGATCTCAGCCAGGCTCGCCGATGTCGCGCGCGACTACGGACTGCCGCTCGATCCGAAGCGCGAGGTCTGGCAATTGTCGGTCGGCGAACGCCAACGCATCGAGATCGTGCGTGCGTTGATGCAGAACCCGAAGTTCCTGATCCTGGACGAGCCCACCGCCGTGCTGACGCCGCAGGAGGCGGACCAGCTGTTCGTGGTGTTGGAGCGTCTGAAGGCGGAAGGCCGCGCCATCCTCTACATCAGCCACAAGCTCGACGAGGTGAAGCGGCTGTGCGACACCGCCACCATTCTGCGCGGCGGCAAGAAGGTCGCGACCTGCAATCCCAAGCTCGAGACCGCGGCCTCGCTCGCCCGCATGATGGTGGGCGCCGACATCAAGGAGGTAAAGCCTGCCGCCGAGCGGCGCACGACGGTCCCGCGCCTGGTCGTGAACGATCTCACCCTCGAGCCCGGCGAGCTGCACGGCATTTGCCTGCAGAACATTTCATTCGAATTGAAGGGCGGCGAAATCCTCGGCATTGCGGGCGTCGCGGGCAACGGACAGGACGAACTGTTTGCCGCGCTCTCCGGCGAGCGCCTGGTCAAGGAGCCCGGCACAATCATCATCGACGGCCTCGCCTGCGGCAATCTCTCGATCACGCAGCGGCGCAAGATGGGCGCGGCGTTCGTGCCTGAGGAACGGCTCGGGCATGGCACCGCGCCGCGCATGAAACTGTCGGAGAATGCGCTGCTGACAGGGCACGCCGCCAGCAACATGGTGAGTCACGGCTTCATCAATTCCGCGGCGACGCTGCGGACCGTCGATCGCACCACTGAGGCGTTTGATGTCCGCAAGGCCAAGCGCGACCCTGAGGCCGCCAGCCTGTCCGGCGGCAATCTGCAGAAATTCGTCGTCGGCCGCGAAATCCTGCGGACACCTGCGGTGCTGATCGTCAACCAGCCGACCTGGGGTGTGGACGCCGGCGCCGCTGCGATCATCCGCCAGGCGTTGATCGATCTCGCCGGTGCCGGCGCTGCCGTGCTGGTCACCAGCCAGGACCTCGACGAATTGATCGAGATCGCCGACCGTATCGCAGTGATGTTTCACGGGCACCTGTCAGAGGCGCTGCCGCGCGCCGAGGCTACGCGCGAAAGATTGGGGCTGCTGATGGGCGGCGCCAGTCTCGACCAGAAGGAGGCCGCGCATGCAGCTCGTGCTTGAGAAGCGCGCCGAGCGCTCGCGCACCATCGCGCTGGTCTCGCCGCTGATCGCGATTGGCCTCACGCTGGTCACCATGAGCGTGCTGTTCGCCATCCTCGGCAAGAACCCGATCACCGCGCTCGGCGTCTACTTCATCGCGCCGCTCACCGACAGCTATTCGCTGCAGGAGATCGCGGTGAAGGCGACGCCGCTGGTAATGATCGCGATCGGATTGTCGCTGTGTTATCTGGCCAACGCCTGGAACATCGGCGCCGAAGGCCAGTTCCTGATCGGCGCCGTCGCCGGCAGCTGGATCGCGGTCAAGACACAGGGCACCGAGGCCGGACATTGGGTGCTGCCGGCGATGCTCGTCGCAGGCGCCGTCGCCGGCGCGCTCTATGCGCTGATCCCGGCGCTGTGCCGCGTGAAATTCGGCGCCAGCGAAATCCTCACCAGCCTGATGCTGGTCTATGTCGCCGATCTCCTGCTCGACTATCTCGTGCGCGGCCCGTGGCGCGACCCGGCCGGCTTCAACTTCCCGACCACGGCGGAGTTCGATCCGGTCGCGACCGTGCCGGTGCTGATCGAAGGTGGACGTCTGCATCTCGGCAGCATCATCGCACTGCTGGTCGTTGCCTGCGCGTTCGTGCTGCTCGAGCGGACGATCAAGGGTTTCGAGATCCGCGTCGTCGGCGTGGCGCCGCGCGCCGCACGGTTCGGCGGCTTCAATGCCAACCAGCTGGTTCTCTTGACCTTCGCCGTCTCAGGCGCGCTGGCGGGCCTTGCCGGCATCATCGAGGTGGCGGGACCGATCGGGCATCTGCAACCGGGCATCTCGCCCGGCTATGGCTTCACCGCGATCATCGTCGCCTTCCTCGGGCGGCTCAATCCGGTTGGAATATTAATTGCAGGACTTTTCCTCGCGCTGACGTTCATTGGGGGTGAGCAGGCCCAGATCACGATGAAGATTCCGCTCGATGTGACCAAGGTGTTCCAGGGCATCCTGCTGTTCTACGTGCTCGCCTGCGATTCCCTCATCCTCTACCGGTTCAAGCTCGTGTTCGCATCGCGGCAGGTCCAAAGTGGTGCTGGTTGAAGCAATCATCCTGTCGGTGCTCGCCGCATCGACGCCGCTGCTCTTGGCAGCGACCGGTGAGCTCGTCACCGAACGCGCGGGCGTTCTGAACCTCGGTGTCGAGGGCATGATGATCGTGGGCGCGGCCTGCGGCTTCGGCGGCGCCTGGCTGTCGGGCTCGATCATCGTCGGCGCGCTATGCGGCATCGTTGCCGGCATGGCGATGTCACTGATCTTCGCGTTCATGACGCTTGGCTTGGCCGTCAACCAGGTGGCGACGGGCCTCGCGCTGACCATTCTCGGCATCGGTCTCTCCGGCCTGATCGGCGCGCGCTTCGTCGGCGAACGCATCACCACGGCGCCGCACCTCTCCATTCCCGGCCTCAGCGACATCCCGCTGATCGGCCGCATCCTGTTCGGCGAGGATGCCTTCGTTTACCTCTCCTTGACGTTGATCATCGCGGTGTGGTGGTTCCTCTACCGCACCCGGGCCGGACTGGTTCTGCGCGCCTGTGGCGACAACCACATCTCCGCGCACGCACTCGGCTATCCCGTGCTGCGCATCCGCCTGCTCGCCGTGCTGTTCGGTGGCGGCTGTGCCGGGCTCGCCGGCGCCTATCTGCCGCTGGCCTACACGCCGTTCTTCATTCCCGGCATGACGGCAGGGCGCGGCTGGATCGCGCTGGCGCTGGTCGTGTTCGCATCCTGGCGGCCGGGCCGGCTGGTCATCGGCGCCTACCTGTTCGGCGCGGTGACCATCCTGCAGCTGCATGCGCAAGGCGCCGGCGTCGGCATTCCCTCACAGTTCATGTCGGCGCTGCCCTATCTCGCAACTGTCATCGTGCTGGTGCTGCTATCGCGCGCCCGCACTGGCGGCTCGACCGCACCTGCTGCGCTGGGAACGGTGTTCGTGCCGGATCGCTGACGACTTCATCCGGGGCGCCAGCGATGGGGCGCGACGCTCTGGATCACCCAGTTTTCCCCTGACTGTTTGGAGATATTGACGATGATGAAAAGGCTTCTGGGGGCTGCTGCCGCGCTGGTGCTGGCGGGAAGCTTCGCCGGCATGGCTCATGCCGCCGACAAGCTGAAGGTCGGCTTCATCTATCTCGGACCGATCGGCGATCTCGGCTGGACCTATCAGCACGAGCTCGCGCGTCAGGCGCTGGTGAAGGAGTTCGGCGACAAGATCGAGACGACCTATCTCGAAAACGTGCCGGAAGGTCCCGACGCCGAGCGCGCCATCGAGCAGCTGGTCCGTGCCGGCAACAAGCTGATCTTCACCACCTCGTTCGGCTACATGGACCCGACGCTGAAGGTCGCCAAGAAATATCCCAATGTGCATTTCGAGCACGCGACCGGCTACAAGCGCGACAAGAACATGTCGACCTATTCGTCGCGCTGGTATCAGGGCCGCTACATCCAGGGCGTCATTGCCGGCAAGATGTCGAAAGCCGGCGTGCTCGGCTATATCGGCTCGTTCCCGATTCCGGAGGTCATCTCGGGTATCAACGCCACCATCATCGGAGCGCAGACGGTCAACCCCAACATCAAGGTCAAGATCATCTGGGCCAACACCTGGTTCGACCCCGGCAAGGAAGCCGACGCCGCCAAGGCGCTGCTCGATCAGGGCGCCGACATCATCATGCAGCACACCGACAGCCCGGCGGCGATGCAGGTTGCGAGCGAGCGCGGCAAGCTCGCCTTCGGCCAGGATTCCGAAATGATCAAGTTCGGCCCGAAGACGCAGCTGACCTCGATCCTCGACACCTGGGCGCCGTACTACATCGCCCGCGTCAAGGCCGAGCTCGACGGCACCTGGAAGTCGGAGGACACCTGGGGCGGCCTCGAGTCCAAGATGTTCGAAATGGCGCCCTATACCAACATGCCCGATGACGTGAAGAAGCTGGCGGAGGAGACCCAGGCGGCGATCACCGCTGGCAAGCTGCATCCCTTCAAATGCCCCGTGGTCGGCCAGGACGGCAAAGACGTCGAGTGCAAGGGCGGCACCAATCTCGCCGACGGCCAGATCCTCGGCATGAACTTCTACGTTAAGGGCGTCGACGACAAGATGCCGGGCAAGTAAGCGAGTCCGAGCTGCCGATCACCCTGCCGCCCCGTCTGCGGCAGGGTGATCGCTTAAGGCACATTCGAGTTGGGCCTTTCGTTACGACGGATGATGCGGTACAAATTTACCCCATCACATCGTGTGTCGGGGTCATATCGTCTGCATCGGATATCGAGCGACGCGCGACCTTGCGATACATTGACAGCCGCAAACCGGGAGCTCCACCTGTGGACAGATCGATCCTCCTCGCTGTCGTCTGCGCTTCAGCGCTGCTGACGACTCCGGCCGCTTTCGCCAAGACGCTGGTTTTCTGCTCCGAAGGCAGTCCCGAAAACTTCTATCCGGGCATCAACACGACCGGAACGTCGTTCGATGGCAATGAGCCGATCTACAACCGCATCGTCGAGTTCGAGCGCGGCGGCACGCAAGTCGTGCCGGGCCTCGCCGAAACATGGACGATCTCACCGGACGGCACCACGTATACGTTCAATCTGCGCAAGGGCGTGAAGTGGCATGCGGCCTCGAAGTCGTTCAAGCCGACGCGCGACTTCAACGCCGACGACGTTCTGTTCTCGATCGAGCGGCAATGGAAGGAGGACAATCCCTATTTCAAGGTGACGAGTGCGAACCATTCGTATTTCGGCGACATGGCGATGCCGAAATTGCTGAAGTCGGTCGAGAAGATCGATGACTATACGATCAAGATCACGCTCAATCAGCCGGAGGCTCCTTTCCTCGCCGATCTCGCGATGCCGTTCGCGGCGATCCAGTCGAAGGAATATGCCGATGCAATGCTGAAGGCCGGTACGCCCGAGAAGATCGACCAGGATCCGATCGGCACCGGTCCATTCTATCTGGTGCAGTATCAGAAGGACGCCGTGATCCGGTACAAGGCGTTCCCGCAATATTGGGGTGGCAAGGCCAAGATCGACGACCTCGTCTATGCGATCACACCGGATTCATCCGTTCGCTGGGCCAAGCTCCAGAAGGGCGAATGCGACGTGATGCCCTATCCGAACCCGGCCGACATCGATGCAATCAGGAAGGACCCGAACGTCACAGTCCTGGAACAGCCTGGCCTCAACGTCGGCTATCTGGCGTTCAACACGCAGAAGAAGCCGTTCGACGATGTGCGCGTGCGCAAGGCCATCAGCATGGCGATCGACAAGAAGGCGATCATCGACGCCGTCTACCTGTCGACCGGAATCGCGGCAAAGAACCCGATACCGCCGTCGATGTGGTCCTACAACGACGAGGTCAAAGACGATCCCTATGACCCGGAGGCCGCCAAGAAGCTTCTCGCCGACGCCGGCTTTCCGAACGGCATGGACAGCGATCTATGGGCCATGCCGGTGCAGCGCCCCTACAATCCGAATGCCAAGCGCATCGCCGAACTGATGCAGGCCGACCTCGCCAAGATCGGCGTCAAGGCCGAGATCAAGTCGTTCGAATGGGGCGAATACCGCAAGCGGCTGCAGGCCGGCGAGCACCAGATGGGCATGTACGGCTGGACCGGCGACAATGGCGACCCCGACAATTTCCTGCACACCTTGCTGGGCTGCGCTTCGGCGCAGTCGGCATCGGGTTCGAACATCGCCAAGTTCTGCTACAAGCCGTTCGATGATCTGGTCATGAAGGCCAAGACCGTCAGCGACCAGGCCGAGCGTGCCAAGCTTTACGCGGAGGCCCAGGTGGTCTTCAAACAGCAGGCACCGTGGTTCACCATCGCGCATGCGGTGCAGTTGAAGCCTGTCAGCAAACGCGTGATCGATTTCAAGCTGTCGCCGTTCGGGCGCCACAGCTTTTATGGTGTCGACGTCAAGGATTAGCGCACGACGAGGGCGGAGCGGACAACGTCGCTCCGCTCTTAATCGCTGGGGCTAAGCTGTGGCGCAGGAGGCGATAGGCTCCCTCTCCCCGTTCTTCACGGGGCCGCGACGAGCTTCGCTCGCACTGAGAGGGTTGGGGTGAGGGGCAGACGCTCGATCGGTGTAAGTTAGTTGGACCTGTACCCCCTCACCCGGATGTCGTCTTCGATGCCATCCGACCTCTCCCCGCAAGCGGGGAGAGGTGAACGCCGAGTCCGCCGCGACATGGGTGCACATCTTAGCCGTTCCCGGAAAGCTGACAGAGCTCTGCATGTTGCGGTTCGCTTTTACTAGACTGAGCCTCGTGGTTCCGACCTTCATTGGCATCACGTTGCTCGTGTTCGTGCTGATCCGCTTGATCCCGGGCGATCCGATCGAGACGATGGCGGGCGAACGCGGCATCGATCCGGCCCGTCTTGCGCAGTTGCGCAAGGACTACGGTTTCGATCAGCCGGTACTGGTCCAATACGGCCTCTATCTGGCGCGACTGGTGCACGGCGACCTCGGACGCTCGATCGTCACCCATGAGCCGGTGATTGCCGAGTTCCAGACATTGTTCCCCGCGACGATCGAACTGTCGGTTTGCGCGATCCTGTTTGCGCTGTGCATCGGGTTGCCGGCCGGCATCATCGCCGCGGTCAGGCGCAACTCGATCTTCGATCACGGCGTGATGGGGATCTCGCTCACCGGCTATTCGATGCCGATTTTCTGGTGGGGACTGCTACTGATCCTGCTGTTTTCGGTGCAGCTCGGATGGACGCCGGTGTCGGGCCGGATCGCGGTGCAATATTTCATCGAGCCGGTCACGGGCTTCCTGCTGATCGATACACTGCTGGCCGGTGATGTCGGCGCGTTTCGTTCGGCCCTGTCACATCTCGTGCTGCCAACGATCGTGCTCGGCACGGTGCCGCTCGCGGTGATCGCTCGCATGACGCGCTCGGCCATGCTGGAGGTCCTGGGCGAGGACTACATCCGCACCGCCCGTGCCAAAGGGCTGCCGCGGTTCCGCGTGATCGCGATCCACGCCTTGCGCAACGCGCTGATCCCGGTGGTGACCGTGATCGGGCTGCAGGTCGGCGTACTGTTCACCGGCGCGATCCTCACGGAGACCATCTTTTCCTGGCCGGGCGTGGGCAAATGGCTGATCGAGGGCATCAACCGCCGCGACTATCCGGTGCTGCAAGGCGGCACGCTGTTGATTGGTGCGATCGTCATGACCGTCAACCTGCTGGTCGATATCGCCTACGGGCTGATCAATCCCCGCATCCGGCACACCCGATGACCATCGAAAACCTCCAGACCCGCGCCGTGGTCGCGCAAACAGACGCGCCGCCGTCTCCGTTGCTGGAGTTTTGGCATGATTTCAAGAAGAATGCCGGCGCCGTCGCGGGCCTCGTGGTGATCGCAATCCTGATCCTGCTCGCGCTGTCGGCCGACGTCGTTGCACCGCATTCGCCTGTTCTCACCAACAATGCGGCGTTCCTGAAACCTCCCTTCTTTCAGCAGGGCGGATCGCTCATCTATCCGCTCGGCACCGACGCGATCGGGCGTGATATTTTGTCCCGTCTCATCCATGGTGCGCGACTGTCGCTCCTGATCGGCATCGCAGTGGTGACGTTGTCCGTGATATCCGGAACGATCCTTGGTCTGATTGCGGGCTTTTTCCGCGGTGTGACCGAGATCGCCATCATGCGGCTCATGGACATCACGCTGACGCTGCCGAGCCTTTTGCTCGCGATCGTGATCGTTGCGATCCTTGGCCCGGGCATGATGAACGCCATGCTGGCGGTCGCGATCGTGCTGCTGCCGCACTACGTGCGGATCGCACGCGCCGCCGTCATCAGCGAGGTCTCGAAGGACTACGTCACCGCGGCCAAGGTCGCAGGCGCCGGCAGCCTGCGCCTGATGTTCAAGGAGGTGCTGCCGAATTGCGCGGCGCCCCTGATCGTGCAGGCGACGCTCGGCATATCCACCGCGATCCTGGATGCGGCCGCGCTCGGCTTCCTCGGCCTCGGCGCGCAGCCGCCCTTGCCCGAATGGGGAACCATGTTGGCGGATGCGCGAGAATTCGTGCTGCGAGCCTGGTGGGTCGTCACGCTGCCGGGCCTCGCCATCCTCGTGACAGTGCTGGCCTTCAACCTGCTCGGCGACGGATTGCGCGACGCGCTCGATCCCAAACTCAAACGATGATGCACGCAAGGCAGTAAAGGCGATCCGATGCCGCTTCTCGAGATCGAAAATTTGTCGGTCGCATTTCCATCGCGGAACGGGATGGTCCGTGCCGTGGATGGCGTCAGCATCACGCTCGACAAGGGCGAGGTGCTGGGGATCGTCGGCGAGTCCGGATCCGGCAAGAGCGTCGGCATGCTGGCCCTGATGGGACTGGTGCCCTATCCCGGCCAAGTCCAGGCCGACAAACTTTTGTTCGAGGGACGCGATCTGCAGACCCTGTCCGACCGCGAGCGGCGCGCCCTCACCGGCAAGGACGTCGCGATGATCTTCCAGGAGCCGACGACGTCGCTCAACCCGTCCTTCACGATCGGCTATCAGCTGGCCGAGACGCTGCGCATTCACGAGGGGATGAACCGCAAGGACGCGCGGCGGCGGGTGATCGAGCTGCTGGAGCAGGTCGGCATTCCCGCCGCAGAGAGCCGGCTCTCGGCCTATCCGCATCAGCTCTCGGGCGGCATGAACCAGCGCGTCATGATCGCGATGGCGATCGCCTGCAATCCGAAGCTCCTGATTGCCGACGAGCCGACGACGGCGCTCGACGTCACCATCCAGGCCCAGATCCTCGATCTTCTGCTGTCGCTGCAGCGCGATCGCGGCATGGCGCTGATCCTCATCACCCACAACATGGGCGTGGTCTCGGACACGACCGAGCGGGTTGCCGTGATGTATGCGGGGCAGATCATGGAGCAGCGCCCGACCTCGAGCCTGTTCGAACAGCCCCAGCATCCCTATACGGCAGCTCTGCTGGCGGCCCGCCCGGAAGCGAGCGACGGGGGACGGCTCGCCACCATTCCGGGCGTGGTGCCCGGCGCCTACGATCGGCCGCGCGGGTGCCTGTTCAGCCCGCGTTGCGTCTATGCGACGCCGCTGACCGATGCGGTGCGTCCCGATCTGCGGCCCTGGAGCGATGGCATGGTCCGTTGTCATTACCCGCTCGGTGATCCCACGCGGGAGGAGCGAATTGACGCCGATCGGCGCCGCGCCGGTGCGACGATCGATGCGCGCGAGGCCGTGTCATGACGGCGCTCGTCACCGCCGGCGGGCTCATGCGCAGCTACGAGGTCAAGCAGGGCCTGTTCCGCGCCCCGGCGCAGCTGCAGGCCGTCGGCGGCGTGTCCTTCGCCATTGAAGCCGGCAAGACGCTGGCGATCGTCGGCGAATCCGGTTGCGGCAAATCGACTCTCGCGAGGCTCGTCACGCTCATCGAGAAGCCGAACGCCGGCACGCTCACGCTCGATGGGTTCGACGCCGTCAATCCGCCGGCCAGCGCCATGAAGACCTTGCGGCGTACCGTGCAGATCGTGTTTCAAAATCCCTATGGCTCGCTCAACCCGCGCAAGCGCGTCGGCGCCATTCTCGAAGAGCCGCTGATCATCAACACCAGCCTCACCAAGCGGGAGCGGCGCGCGCAGGCGCTCGACATGATGGCGAAGGTCGGCCTGCGTCCGGAGCAATATGGCCGCTATCCGCACATGTTCTCCGGCGGCCAGCGGCAGCGCATCGCGATCGCGCGGGCCTTGATGTTGCGGCCGAAGCTGCTGGTCGCCGACGAGCCGGTCTCCGCGCTCGACATGTCGGTGCAGGCACAGGTGCTCAACCTGCTGACCGACCTGCAGCGCGAGCTGGGGCTGACCTATCTCTTCATCTCGCACGACCTCGGCGTTGTCAGGCACATCGCCGACGACGTGCTGATCATGTATCTGGGACTGACGATGGAGCACGGGCCGAAGGAGCGCATCTTTGCACGGCCCCTGCATCCCTACGCACAGGCCCTCATCGACGCCACCCCGGGCCTTGGCCGCAAACGCCAGCGGATCGTGCCCAAGGGCGAGTTGCCGTCGCCGCTCGACCCGCCGGCCGGCTGCGTGTTTTCGACCCGCTGCCCCCACGTCACGGATCTCTGCCGCACGCAGCGCCCGGCCCTGCGCCCGCTCGACGGCCGCCTCGTCGCCTGCCATTACGCCGAGCGCTTCCTGGACATACAGGCGGCCTGACAATCGTCTCACCCTCCCTGCATAGCCTTGGCCGCCGCGCTATGCCTGCCGATCAGACCCGCAACATCGAGCCCCGGAAGGGCGCCGTCGATGACGGTCCATCTGCCGCCGACCATGACGCGGTCGGCGCGATGCGCACCGCAGAGCACCAGCGCCGCAATCGGATCGCCGGCGCCGGAGAAGCGCAACTCGTCGAGCTTGAACAGCGCGAGATCGGCAGCCTTGCCCACGGCAATCTCGCCGAGCTCCGGCCGGCCGACGCAGGCCGCCGAACCCTTCGTCGCCCAGCGCAGCGCGTCCTTGTGGCTGATTCTTCCAACGCCGTAGCGCGAGCGCTGCAGCAGGAACGCAGCGCGTACCTCCTGCATCAGATTGGAGCCGTCGTTCGAAGCCGAGCCGTCGACGCCGAGGCCGATGCCGACGCCGGCCTCCTCCATCTCACACACGGGACAGCAGCCCGACGCGAGCAGCTGGTTCGAGCAGGCGCAATGGCTGATGCTGGTCTTGGCCTTGCCGAGCCTCGTCATCTCCTCGGCATTGAAGAAGATGCCGTGCGCGAGCCAGGTCCGCGGACCGAGCCAGCCGTTCTTCTCGAGATAATCGAGCGGACGGCAGCCGAACATGGCTTCACAGAAGCGGTTCTCGTCCTCGGTCTCGGCGAGATGTGTGTGCAGGCGGACATCGAGCTTGTCGGCGAGCGCAGCGGTCTTCTGCATCAGCGATCCCGTCACCGAGAACGGCGAGCACGGTGCCAGTGCGATCTGCACCATCGCATCCGGCCCGCGCTCGTGATAGGTGGCGACCACGCGCTCGCTGTCGGCGAGGATGGTGTCCTCGTCCTGCACCACGCTGTCCGGCGGCAGCCCGCCATCGCGCTCGGACAGGTTCATCGAGCCGCGGGTCAGCAGCACCCGGATGCCGAGCCGCTTCGCGGCGGCGACCTCGATACCGACTGCGTCCTCCAGCCCGGCGGGAAACACGTAGTGATGGTCGGTCGTCGTCGTGCAGCCCGACAGCATCAGCTCGGACATGGCGACCGTGACGGCCGCATCCAGCGCCTCCGGCGTCAGCTTCGCCCACACCGGATACAGCGCCTGCAGCCAGGGAAACAACTCGCGATCCATCGCGGCCGGCAACGCGCGCGTCAGCGTCTGGTAGAAATGATGGTGCGTATTGATCAGTCCGGGGATGACGACGTCAGCGCCGGCATCGTAGACCACGGCGCCTTCGGTCGAAGGCTCAGCCCCCGCCGGCACCAGCTCGACGATGCGTCCGTCCTTCACGACGACACCGCGCGCGGCGCTCTCGGCCAGAATGGCAAGTGGGTCCTTGATCCAGATCGCCGACATGTTGCTCATGGCTGTCTCGTCTCGCTTCTGAGGCGTTCCACATGGCCATCGACTTGCAAGCGAAAGGCCAACACCATCCTATTGCCAGTTGGCGCTGGTCTTGCAAGGATTTGACCGGCGATACGCTTCGCCAATGGGCTTGCGTCACCATGGACCTGAACACCATCACCGAGGTCGTGCGCCCGAGGACACGGGCTGACCTGCCCAGCTGGAAGGCAGGCGATGCCTGGCTGGCCGGCGGCACTTGGCTGTTCTCGGAGCCGCAGGCGCAGCTGTCGCGCCTGATCGACCTCAGCGATCTCGCTTGGCCAGCGCTCACCGTGAGCGCCAACGGCGTGAACATTGCGGCCACCTGCAGCGTGGCGGAGCTCGACGCGCTGCAATGCCCGGCCGACTGGATCGCCGCGCCGCTGATCGATCAGTGCTGCCGCGCGTTCCTGGCCTC
>JBARNF010000849.1:0-2291 GCA_049802835.1 Bradyrhizobium sp. | reverse complement strand
GCATTTGCCGTTCGTTCCCCATCGGGGATGCCAAGGGACATACGGTTATTATAGCGGAAATCGAACTCAGCCAGATAGTGTTTCAAATGTGCCTCAGAGACGTGGTGATAGACACCTGTGATGCCGCGCTTGAGAACTGAGAAATAGCCTTCGTGCTCTTGTCAAGTATATAACTCTCCCCGCAAGGGGGAGGGGAGTGCACTGTCGTGGAGATGGCTAGCGCCAAGCCAGGTAAGCGTGTGCTCGAACTGGCGCCATTAGGTAGCGACAGCAGACTAAGTGCCCGACGGGCGACGCAGGACTGCGCATCTGCGCGATTTGCCCCAACGACTCGACCTCATCACGCTCTCCATGGTCTGGGATCGGCGGCGCCGAACAACTCATTTCACCAGCGCATTCAATTCGATCGTCTGATCCAGACGGCAGCTCGCAAAAATTTCAATTTCGCGTTTCCAGAAGTCGTGCTTTTCTTTCGCCATCCCGCTTCGCCACGAGGGGCGTTTCGCGATCGTCATGAGACGTGAGGCGGGGATGCGGTGGCCGCGAGACGTCGCAGCAGATCCTCACGGAGATGCGGACGAACGATGCTCTTGCGGACGTGAAGCTGCGTGGTCCTGGCGCCCCGATGCTGGCGCTAACTTCGCGAGGGATGCTTGCGCATCGCGCGGAGGACGGTGGCTAACAAGCCGGCACACCGGGGAGAGCGCACATAAGCGTGAAGACCATCGCGCGGGGAAGGCCGGGTCGTACCGGCTGTACCTGTGGTTCCTGCCCCGTGCACTTTTTTCGCACGGGGGCCACGGGCCTCAGCCGAGGCTCGGCCTTCCCTGCGCCCTCGCTTTTCGAAGAGGGCGGAATTGATTGCATCACTCGGACGCGACAGCGTCGCGAGAACGGAGCGTCATGTCATCGTCGTTGCGAGCGCAGCGAAGCAATCCAGAGTCCTCCCGCTGGGGCAGTCGGGATTGCTTCGTCGCTGCGCTCCTCGCAATGACGCGCGGCGAGAGTGGTGTGTGCTGCAGCTGGCTTCAAACAAAAAAAAGCCGGGCGGAGCCCGGCCTTGGTGATCGGATGATGCCGTCGTTCTCAGTAGTAGGGGATCGGAATCCGGGTCGGGTACCCGCCGAGATCGGTCGGCGCCATCAGCGGCTGGCGATCGATCGGTCGGTTCAGGTTCTCGCGCGCGAACGACGGATAGCCGGCCGTCGGAGGGAAAGCGTAGTCGGAGAATTTGCGATCACCGGGCAGCACCTCGGTGCCGCCGTCGAGAAAGGACCGCTTGCTGACGTAGATGCGGGTTCGCGGGCCGGACTGATAGGAATAGTTCGGGCTGTTGCCGGAATAGACTTCGGTCGTACGGCGCTTGGTGGTGGCGGCCTCGGCGGACGTGATGGCAAAGGACGTGACGGCAAGACCGGTCGCAGCGGTCAACGCCAGGGTCAAGGCCCGGGTCGTGGCATAAAATCGAATCATCACGTCCTCTTCCTCGCGCCAAAAGGGGCGGGCGCTCGCCATGCGCATGATCTGGCCCGCACAATATCTGCGTCGGCTGTGGCATCACAAGGTCATTCCCGCGGCGAGCCGCAAGATAAATTCCGGCTGTGGCGGGAAAGTTGCATCAAAATCCGTCACTTGGCGGAATTGTTGCCGCGACTGGCGGGGCCGCCAAACGCCGCAACGTCCAGACGCGCGCGGACACATTCCCCGACCGTTTCAGAGCCGGCCGCGCAGCTTGGGATTGTCGAGCGCGGTGACCCAGTCGCTCAGGGTCCTGGCCTCGCCCGGCCCATCACAATCGGCGCGACGCGGCTCGGCCTGGGAGAACAGCTCGGCCAAAGCGGTGTCGTGCCGCGAGGACAGCAGGGTCAGCCGGTTCAGCATGCAGCCGACCATGGCGCGGCGTGCCGGCATCGTGACGCCCTGGCAGGACCAGCCGGAGATCCGCAGTGCCGGCTCGGCAATGGTCTTGATGAAGCCGAGGCAGGCACCGGGACCTTCCGGAGCTCCGGCCCGCCGCATCAGGCCGACCGGCCCAAACCGGGTCTCGATGACACCGGCAGTCTCGAGATCGGTCGCGGCGCCCCGCCCCATCCGGGCAGCCAGATCGGCGCGCGGGTTGTTGGCGGCATCGCGCTCGGGCCCGATCCGGTAGACCTCGAGCTCGGCGGCTGGCCGATCGGCCCGCTCGCCCCAGCGGAGCACGTCCTTGCGGCCGCCGGCTGGGTGGGTGAGCACGGTATAGGTTGCGGTTCTGTCGGGCTGGTCGGCGAGGCGCAGCGAGAACGCCGGTA
>JBARNF010000848.1:0-9288 GCA_049802835.1 Bradyrhizobium sp. | reverse complement strand
ATCCCTCCCCACGGGGATGGCCGCATTTTCTCTCTGATGCGGATGCGGTGCTGTTGCAGCTTCGAACGCCGCCGCCTCTTCCTCCCATTGCTGGCGGTTTGAGCCGGAATGTGAAGATGGGCTCGATCTCTCACCGCGATGGCGGTGCGCTCCCTCTCCCCGTTCTTCACGGGGAGAGGGTTGGGGTGAGGGGCAGCCGCACGGGGAGTGCTCGCGGTGAGACCTGTACCCCCTCACCCGGATTGCATCTGTCGATGCAATCCGACCTCTCCCCGCATCCGCCTTCGCTCTTCGAGCTACGGCGGACAAGAGCGGGGCGAGGTGAGCACCGAGCAAGGTCGTAGAGGCGCGCCAGAACGCCGCGTCGTCGTCATTGCGAGGAGCCGAAGGCGACGAAGCAATCCAGAGTCTTTGCGTTCGACGAATCTGGATTGCTTCGCTTCGCTCGCAATGACGGCACTGCTGATTGGGCGAATGGGACAACCAAAATGGCCACCAGACAGACGCAAATCCTGGCCCGTGCGCTGCTGTCGCCCGCGGTGATCCTGCTGTTCATCTGGATGATCGTGCCGCTGGCGCTGACGGTCTACTTCTCGACGCTGCACTACAGCCTGCTCGATCCCGGCTCGGAGAGCTTCGTCGGCCTGGAGAATTTCGAATATTTCCTCACCGATCCCGCCTTCCTCGCCTCGCTGCAGAATACGCTCGTCCTGGTCGGCTCGGTGCTGCTGCTGACGATCGGTCTCGGCATTCCGCTGGCGATCCTGCTCGACCAGCCCGTGATCGGCCGCAACATCATCCGCCTGATGGTGATCGCGCCGTTCTTCGTGATGCCGACGGTCAGCGCGCTGGTGTGGAAGAACCTCTTGATGCACCCGGTGTCGGGCCTGTTCGCGTGGATCGCGACCTCGCTCGGGATGACGCCGATCGACTGGTTCACCGACGCGCCGCTGCTCGCCGTCATCTTCATCGTCGCCTGGCAGTGGCTGCCGTTCGCGACGCTGATTCTCTTGACCGCGCTGCAGTCGCTCGACGAGGAGCAGAAGGAGGCGGCCGAGATGGACGGCGCCAGCGCGGTGTCGCGCTTCATCTACCTCACCGTGCCGCATCTGGCGCGGCCGATCACGGTGGTGATCCTGATCGAGACCATCTTCCTGCTCACGGTGTTCGCCGAGATCTTCGTCACGACGGGCGGCGGGCCGGGCCTGCAGACCACCAACATCGCCTTCCTGGTGTATTCGCAGGCGCTGATCCAGTTCGATGTCGGCACCGCTTCGGCGGGCGGCCTCGTCGCGGTCGTGATCGCCAACATCGTCGCCTTCTTCCTGGTCCGCATCGTCGGCCGCAACCTCGAGGCGTGACACCATGGCGCGCAAGGTCACCGGACGTCACGTCTTGATCTCGACCGCAGCCGCATGGCTGGCCGGGTTCGTGATCTTCTTCCCGATCCTGTGGATGGTGCTGGCGAGCTTCAAGACCGAGCTGGAGGCGTTCGCGACGCCGCCGTCGTTCCTGTTCTTCCACTGGACCACCGAGAACTACGCCACCGTGCAGGAGCGCAGCGACTACCTGCATCACGCGCTGAACTCGCTGATCGTCGCCGGCGGCTCGACCTTGATTGCGATGCTGATCGCGATTCCCGCCGCATGGTCGATGGCGTTCTCGCCGACCAAGCGGACCAAGGACATCCTGCTCTGGATGCTCTCGACCAAGATGATGCCGCCGGTCGGCGTGCTGGTGCCGATCTATTTGATCTACAAGAACATGGGGCTGCTCGACACCCGCAGTGGGCTGGTCTTCATCCTCTGCCTCGGCAATCTGCCGATCGTGATCTGGATGCTGTTCACCTATTTCAAGGAGATCCCGAAGGACATCCTGGAAGCGGCGCGGATGGACGGCGCCACGATCGGCCGCGAGCTGATCTACGTGCTGACGCCGATGGCGATCCCGGGGCTTGCCTCGACGCTTCTCCTCAACCTGATCCTGGCCTGGAACGAGGCGTTCTGGACCCTGAACCTGTCGACCCTGAACGCAGCGCCGCTGACGACCTTCATCGCCTCCTATTCGAGCCCGGAAGGCCTGTTCTGGGCGCGGCTGTCGGCGGCCTCCACGCTCGCCATCGCGCCGATCCTCATCATCGGCTGGTTCAGCCAAAAGCAGCTCGTGCGTGGGCTGACGTTCGGCGCAGTGAAGTAAGGGAAGGGCTCGCATCATGGGACGGATCACGCTGGAAGGGGTGCAGAAATCGTTCGGGCCCGTCCACATCATCAAGGGCGCCGATCTCGACATTCCCGACGGCGCCTTCGTGGTGTTCGTAGGTCCCTCGGGCTGCGGCAAGACCACCTTGCTGCGGCTGATCGCGGGCCTGGAGGACGTCACCGGCGGCCGCATCCTGATCGACGGCAACAACGTCGTCGACGTGCCGCCGGCCAAGCGCGGGCTGTCGATGGTGTTCCAGTCCTATGCGCTCTATCCGCATATGAGCGTGCGCGGCAACATCGCCTTCGGCCTGAAGATGGCCGGGCTGCCCAAGGCCGAAATCAACCAGAAGGTCGAGGCGGCGGCCGCCACTTTGAACCTCACGCCCTATCTCGACCGCAAGCCGCGCGAGCTGTCCGGCGGCCAGCGCCAGCGCGTCGCAATCGGCCGCGCCATCGTGCGCGAGCCCAAGGCGTTCCTGTTCGATGAGCCGCTGTCCAATCTCGACGCCGCGCTGCGGGTGCAGATGCGGCTCGAGGTGACGCGGCTGCAGAAGCAGCTCGGCACCACAGCGATCTACGTGACCCACGACCAGGTCGAGGCCATGACCATGGCCGACAAGATCGTGGTGCTGAACGCCGGCCGCATCGAGCAATATGGCTCGCCGATCGAGCTCTATCAGCGCCCGGCCAATCTGTTCGTCGCCGGCTTCATCGGCTCGCCGAAGATGAATCTGATCACCGGCGCGGAAGCGGACAAGCACAATGCGACCACGATCGGCGTGCGGCCCGAGCATGTCGCGGTCGTCGATGAGGGCGGCGAGGGCTGGCCCGGCAAGGTCGTGATCGCCGAGCATCTCGGCAGCGACACCTTTCTCTATGTCGATGCGGGCCCGCTCGGCACGCTCACGGTGCGCGTGGTCGGCGAGAAGCGCCTCAGCGCCGGTGACGCGGTGACGCTGCGGCCGGAGCCGAACCGGATCTACCGCTTCGATGCCAACGGCAATTCGCTGTTCGCATGAGAGGTGACGTCCCCTTCGGGCGTCAACGACACCAACCAGACGGACGATGGCCATGTATCTGCAGAAATTCAAGCTCGACGGCAAGACCGCGTTGATCACCGGCGGCGGGCAGGGCATCGGGCTTGCCTGTGTCGAGGCGCTGGCGGAGGCCGGCGCGCATGTGGTGATCGCCGATCGCGATGCCAAGGCGGCGGCGGACGGACAGGCGGCGATGAAGGCCAAGGGCTATGATACCGAGACCGCGCTGATGGACGTCACCAATTCGGCGCAGGTCACGGCGGTTGCCGACGATCTGGTGGCGCGTTACGGCAAGGTCGACATCCTCGTGAACAACGCCGGCATTGCGCGTAGCGAGACGCCGGCCGAGACCGTCACCGACGAGCATTGGCTCAACGTGCTCGACGTCAATCTCAACGGCACGTTCTGGTGCTGCCGCGCCTTCGGCAGGCACATGCTGGCGGCCAACAGCGGCGCCATCGTCAACATCGGCTCGATGTCCGGCTTCATCGTCAACAAGCCGCAGGAGCAGTGCTTCTACAACGCCTCCAAGGCCGCGGTGCACCATCTGACCAAGTCGCTGGCGGCCGAATGGGGCGCGCGCGGCATCCGCGTCAACGCCGTGGCGCCGACCTATATCGAGACGCCCTTGAACGCCTTCGTGAAGAGCAATCCGCGCATGTACGACGCCTGGATCGGTGGAACCCCGATGGCGCGGATGGGGCAGGTCGAGGAGATTGCCTCGGTGGTGCTGTTCCTGGCGTCGGAAGCCGCAAGTTTGATGACGGGCAGCGTCGTCGTTGTCGATGGCGGCTACACTTGCTGGTAAGCTCTCGTCAAAATTGACGGGAGTGAAATATGCGGCAGGCTTTTGTCGGTGTCGATGTCGGCACAACCAGCACGCGCGCCGGGATTTTTGACGAGGCCGGCCGTCTGCTTGGCGCGGCGCGGCATCCGATCCAGACCTGGCATGAGGCCGGCGACGTCGTCGAGCAGTCGTCCGACGACATCTGGCGCGCCTGCTGCGCGTCCGTCAAAGCCGCGCTGGCGGAAGCCGCCATCGCGCCGGACCTGATCAAGGGTATCGGCTTCGACGCGACCTGCTCGCTCGTGGTGCTCGACCCATCGGGCGCGCCGCTGACCGTCAGCGGTGCCGGTGATGCCCGGCGCAACGTCATCGTCTGGATGGATCACCGTGCGCTGGCGGAAGCGCGCGACATCAATGCGACCGGAGATGACGTGCTGCGCTATGTCGGCGGCTCGGTCTCACCGGAAATGGAGATGCCGAAGCTGCTGTGGCTGAAGCGGCATCTCCGCAAGAGCTTTGACGCCGCCGGGCATTTCTTCGACCTCGCCGATTTTCTGACCTTTCGCGCGACGGGCTCGCTGGCGCGCTCGATGTGCACGGTCACCTGCAAGTGGAACTATCTGGCGCATGAGACGCGCTGGAGCGCGGCCTATTTCCGCCGCATCGGCCTCGACGATTTTGTCGTGGAGGACCATGCGCGGATCGGCACCGAAATCGTTGCACCGGGCACGCCGCTCGGCCGCGGGCTGTCGCAGGACGCGGCAGAACAACTCGGACTGGTTGCGGGCACCCCGGTTGGCGCGGCGCTGATCGACGCCCACGCCGGCGGCATCGGCGCGATCGGCGGCCGCGCGGCTGACGGTGGTGAGGTCGATGCCTGCGACCGCCTCGCCTACATCATGGGGACCTCCGCCTGCATCATGGCGACGACGCGGGCTCCGTCCTTCGTGCCGGGGGTGTGGGGACCATATTATCAAGGCATGGTGCCGGGGCTCTGGCTCAACGAGGGCGGCCAGTCCGCGGCCGGGGCGGCCATCGATCATCTGCTGCGCTCGCATCCGGCGTCTGCCGAGGCGACCGTTGCGGCCCGTGCCGAGGGGCTTGATGTCATCGGCTTGCTCGAGAAGCGCATCATGGCGCGCACCAACGGTGCCGGTGCTGCTGCGCTGCTTGCGCGTGACCTCCATATCCTCCCCGAGTTCCTCGGCAACCGCTCGCCCTATGCCGATCCGGACTCGCGCGCCGTCATTGCGGGCCTCGATCTCGACACCGATATTTCAGCGATGGAGCGGCTGTTCGTGGCGGGGTTGTGCGGGCTCGCCTACGGCCTTGCCGACGTCATCGACGCCTTCGCCGCCAACGGCGTGACCAGCCGGATCCTGGTGATGGCCGGCGGCGCCTCGCGCAGCCCGCTGGTGCGCCAGATCATGGCCGATACAACCGGGCTGACGGTGGCGCTGCCGGGCACCCAGGAGCCGGTGCTGCTGGGGGCGGCCATGCTCGGCGCGGTCGCCAGCGGCGCCTTCCGCTCGATCGGCGACACGATGGCCTCGATGTCCACGCTCGGCCGCCTCAGCGATCCGACCGATACCGGCATTGCCGGCTTCCACCGCCGCAAGCGGCGCATTCATGGCATGCTGCGGACGCTTGATCGCGACAGCCGTTCCGTGATGCATGGCGCCGGTGGGGAGGCATGACCATGATCCTGAGCTGCGGTGACGCGCTGATCGATTTCGTCCCGGCCAGATTGGCCGACGGGCGCGATGTCCTGAGGCCGGTGGTCGGCGGCTCCTGTCTCAACGTTGCGGTCGGGGTGGCGCGCTTGGGCGCGCCGACCGGCTTTGTCGGCGGGATCTCGACCGACCTGTTCGGCGCCATGATCGCGGCGCATGCGCAAGGCTCGAACGTCGACCTCGGCTACGCGACCCGCAGCCCTGACCAGACCACGCTCGCTTTCGTGCGCCATGTCGGCAGCGAGGCGCAGTATGCCTTCTACGACGCCGAGACCGCCGCGCGGAAATGGACATTCAGGCCGGGCAGCATTCCTTTTGCCAGCATCGATGCCATCCATGTCGGATCGACCACGCTGATCCACGATCTCGGCGCCGCGGAGACCCGTGCGCTGATCGCCGCCACGCAGGGCGCGGTGACGATCTCTTTCGACCCGAACTGCCGGCCGAACCTCGTGACCGACAAGGCCGCCTATGTGGCGCAGATGGATGGGTTTGCCGCGAGCGCCGACCTGATCAAGATGTCGGATATCGATTTCGATTATCTGCATGGCCATGACGATTACGCGACGCGGGCCGAGGCCCTGCTGGCGCGTGGCACCGGTCTGGTCGTCGTCACCCTTGGCCCGAAGGGCGCGCTTGGCTGGCATGCGCAGGCCGGCGCGGTCGAAGTTGCCGTCCCCGCCATCGAGGTGGTCGATACGATCGGCGCCGGCGACACCTTCCAGGCCGGACTGCTGTTGGCGCTGCGCAAGCTCGGCCGCATCGGGCGGGAAGCCCTCAGGGGATTGAGCCAGGCCGAATTGCGCAAGGCGCTCGCCTTTGCTGGGGCGTGTGCGGCCGTCACCTGCACTCGCGAGGGCGCCGACCCGCCGCGCTGGGGCGAAATGGCTGCAACCTGGGATCGCCTGGGCTGAAGCACCCCATTGCACTCGTCATTGGGAACTGGTTGGCTATTTCTCCGTCATATGAGAGGACCGGCAGCCGGCGCGAGACCTCGCACCGGCTGGCACGGACCCGGCCGAAAACATGACGCGACAACGAGTTGCAGGGAGGAGAACTATGGCACCCGCCGCCAGGACCGAGCCGCTGTCCCGTCATGCCCTGGCCTTCGTGTTGGCAGGCGGCCGCGGCAGCCGCCTGCTGGAGCTGACCGACCGGCGCGCCAAGCCCGCTGTCTATTTCGGCGGCAAGTCGCGCATCATCGATTTCGCATTGTCCAACGCGGTCAATTCCGGCATCCGGCGCATCGCAGTCGCGACGCAGTACAAGGCGCACAGCCTGATCCGGCATCTGCAGATGGGCTGGAACTTCTTCCGCCCCGAGCGCAACGAGAGCTTCGACATCCTGCCGGCGAGCCAGCGCGTCTCCGAGACCATGTGGTACGTCGGAACGGCCGACGCCGTGTACCAGAACATCGACATCCTCGAGACCTACAATACGAAATACATCGTCGTGCTGGCCGGCGACCACATCTACAAGATGGACTACGAGCTGATGCTGCAGCAGCATGTCGACCAGCGCGCCGACGTCACCGTCGGCTGCCTGGAGATGCCGCGCGAGGAATCCTCAGGCTTCGGCGTCATGCACATCAATGAGGACGACACCATCCGCGACTTCATCGAGAAGCCGGCCGATCCGCCGCCGATGCCGGGCAAGCCGGACAAGTCGCTCGCCAGCATGGGCATCTATGTGTTCGACGCCAAATTCCTGTTCGAGGAGCTGAAGCGCGACGCCTCCGATCCAAACTCCAATCATGATTTCGGCCGTGACGTCATTCCCTATATCGTCAAGAACGGCCGCGCCGTCGCCCACCAGTTCTCACGCTCCTGTGTCCGCGCCGGTTACGATCCGCGCAGCTACTGGCGCGACGTCGGAACGGTGGACGCCTATTGGGCCGCCAATCTGGATCTGACGGACGTCGTGCCCGAGCTCGATCTCTACGATCGCTCGTGGCCGCTCTGGACCTATTCGGAGATCACGCCGCCGGCCAAGTTCGTCCATGATGAAGACGGACGGCGCGGCGAGGCGACCTGCTCGCTGGTGTCCGGCGGCTGCATCGTCTCCGGCGCTTCGGTGCAGCGCTCGCTGCTGTTCACGGGAGCGCATCTGCATTCCTATGCCAAGCTGCACAATGCCGTGCTGCTGCCTTACGTCAGCGTGGCCCGCTCCGCGCGGCTGACCAACGTGGTGGTCGATCGCGGCGTGCAGATTCCGGAAGGGCTGGTGGTCGGCGAGGATCCGGAGTTCGACGCCAAGCGGTTCAGGACTACGGAGACCGGCGTGACCCTGATCACCCAGCCGATGATCGATGGGCTCAATTCATGACGCCACTGCGCGTTCTGTCCGTTGCGTCGGAGGTCTATCCGATCGTCAAGACCGGCGGCCTCGCCGACGTTGTCGGCGCGTTGCCGTGGGCGCTGATGGCGGAGGACGTCGAGGTCCGCACCCTGATCCCCGGCTACCCTGCGGTCATGGCCGCGCTGGAGCAGGTCAGCGAGATCAGCTCGCTGCCGAATTTCTTCGGCGGCAACGCCCGGCTGCTCGGCGGCAGCCACGGCGCGCTCGACCTGTTCGTGCTCGATGCGCCGCATCTCTACGATCGCGAGGGCAACCCGTATCTCGGGCCTGACGGCAGGGACTGGCCGGACAACGCGTTCCGTTTCGCGGCGCTGGCGCGCGCCGCTGCCTATGTCGGGCTCGGCGCGGTGCCGGCCTTCGTGCCGGATGTCGTTCATGGCCATGACTGGCAGGCTGCGCTCGTGCCGGCCTATCTGCTGTACAGCCACCGGCCACATCCTGGCGCGGTCATGACCGTGCACAATCTGGCGTTCCAGGGGCGCTTTCCGCGCCACTACCTCGCACCGCTCGGCCTGCCGCCGGAATCCTTCTCGATCTATGGCCTCGAATATTACGGCGACATCAGCTTCCTCAAGGCGGGGCTGCAGTTCGCCGACAAGATCACGACGGTGTCGCCGACCTATGCCCGGGAGATCCAGAGCGACGAGCATGGCATGGGTCTCGGCGGCCTGCTGCGCCAGCGCGCGTCCGACCTGGTCGGCATCCTCAATGGCATCGATACGGCCGTCTGGGATCCGGCAGCCGATGCTGCGCTCGCATCCAATTACAGCATCGAGCGGCTCGAGGCGCGGGCGCCCAACAAAGCCGCGCTGCAGAGCCGCATGGGCCTGCAGGCCTCGCCGGACACGTTCCTGCTCGGCGTTGTCAGCCGGCTGACCTCGCAGAAGGGGCTCGACCTGCTGCTGTCATGCCTGCCGACGCTGACCGGCAGCGGCATTCAACTGGCCGTGCTGGGCGACGGGGATGCCGAGCTGCGCGATGGATTCCGGGCGGCGGCATCGGCGCATCCCGGTCAGATCGGCGTCGTCACCGGCTATGACGAAACGCTTGCCCACCAGATCCAGGCCGGCTGCGACGCGCTGGTGGTGCCGTCGCGCTTCGAGCCGTGCGGGCTGACGCAGCTCTGCGCGCTGCGCTACGGCGCGCTGCCGATCGTCGCCGCGGTCGGCGGC
>JBARNF010000847.1:0-17451 GCA_049802835.1 Bradyrhizobium sp. | reverse complement strand
GGATGGTGCTCATCTGAATGAGCGTCGTGGGCGTATGGGTGGTGGTCGTGGGTCTCGTAGGCGTCGTGGTCGGCCTCGGCACCTTGGGTCTGGCCGGCCGAGCTTCCGTCGGCGGCCTCCACGATGTCGCTCTGCACGCGCTCGCCACTGCCCCGGCGACGCGAGCTGCGGTGCCGGTTACGCCGGCGATTCGAACGGTTCTCGCTCTCTTCTTCGGCTTCGCGGTGCGCGCGCTCCTCCGCCTCGATCAGCGCCTGGCGGTCGGCGACCGGGATCTGGTAGTAGTCGGGATGGATTTCGCTGAAGGCCAGGAAGCCGTGGCGGTTGCCGCCATACTCGACGAAGGCTGCCTGCAGCGAGGGCTCAACGCGGGTCACCTTCGCCAGGTAGATGTTGCCACGGAGCTGCTTGCGCTGGGCAGTCTCGAAATCAAATTCCTCGACGCGGTTGCCGCGGACGACAACGACCCGGGTCTCTTCCGGGTGGGTAGCATCGATCAACATCTTGTTGGGCATATTGGAACTCTTGGAGGCGACGGACGCGATTGGCCGCGAGCGCGTGACGCGCTGCGGGACGCGACGGTCCACCTGATTCGGGGGTGAGGGGAAGGCTTAAACGCATCTGGTTGCGCCGTGCCAACCCTGTTGCCGACGAAACGATCAGCCGTGCGGGGACACTGCCCCGCATCGGCGCGGATCGTCCGCTGGTCATAGTTGGCAATGCAGTCTGGCGCATCAAGCGTCGGCCCGTCTGGAACACGTTGGCGGCAGTGGATGCCGCCTTGTCTATTGCCGAAGGCCAGATTGCGCCGAAACGCTTGCCCTGGATCGAATACCAACCCCGACAGGGGTGTGGTATTAGGCTACGCCGTGTCTGACCTGGTGCCCGGGCGGTCTCAGCAAGGAGGCGCCCTGGAACCGGCGCCACTCGGCTCTTGACCTGCTCTCCGTTGCTGCCGCGCGAATCGCGCAGGCCCAGTGGAGGGTCGGAAAGGCGCAGGAAGCTCCGCAAAGATCGAGAACCTCGATCACGAATCTTCCGGCGTTGCACCGGGAGCTTGAACGCGACACAACCGGCAGTAAGGAATAGCCTTCAGCAATTCGTACATACGTGGAATGGGCAGGCCGTGCAAGGGAAGCGTCGCGGAACCGCAACAATCGGTGGCCTTTAACGAAAATGACAAAATTAGGCGGTTAACCGCTGGGATTGGTTGCGGTAAGACGGTCCCGCGGAGGCACGGATTTGGCAGCAGGCCGGGCAAACTACCTTTCTTGGCTGGGATGCGCGTCACTGTGCGTCACGCAAATGTTATATGCGGGAGCGATTCCGGCGCAGGCGCAGAGCGTGCCGGTCGGCCAGGTTCCGCCTGTGGTCGTGGGCCCTGGGTTCCCGATCGCCTCGGACGTCCGGCTGGCCGGCGATTCCCGGCAGACCCGATTCGTGCTCGATCTGGACAAGCCGGTTCCGTTCCGCGCCTTCGTGCTCAGCGAGCCCTATCGCGTCGTGGTCGATCTGCCGCAAGTGAGCTTTCATCTCCCCCCAGGGGCGGGAACCAGTGGTCGCGGGTTGGTGAAGGCGTTCCGGTATGGGCTGGTCATGCCAGGCGGCTCGCGCATCGTCGTCGATCTCACGGGGCCGGCCCGAATCGCCAATTCGTCGGTCCTCGACGCCGCCAACGGGCAGCCGCCGCGCCTGGTGCTGGAGCTGGAGGAGGTCGACGAGGCCACTTTCGCGCGCGCGATCGGCATCGACAGCCGCTCGCAGGGCAAGCCGACCGATTCGAACGCGCCAATGGCCGCGGTCTCGGCCAACCCGGCCGCCGGCAATCCCCTGGCCGTCAGGCCGCCGCCGACCACGGTTGCGGTCGCACCGCCGGGACCTGCCGGAGCCCCTGACACGCGGCCCGTGGTCGTGGTCGATCCCGGTCACGGCGGCATCGACTATGGAACCCAGGGCGGCGAGGTGCCCGAGAAGAATCTGGTGCTGGCCTTCGGTCAGGCGCTGCGCGATCGGCTCGAGCGGTCGGGCAAATACCGCGTGATCATGACGCGCGATGACGACACATTCATCCCGCTCGGCGACCGGGTTCGCATTGCGCAGAAGCAATCGGCGGCGCTGTTCGTCTCGGTCCATGCCGATGCGCTGCCGCGTGGCGAGGGCGACGCCCAGGGCGCCACCATCTATACATTGTCGGACAAGGCCTCCGATTCCGAAGCGGAGCGGCTGGCGGAGGCGGAAAACCGCGCCGACCTGATCGGCGGGGTCAACCTGACGGAAGAGCCCGCGGATGTCGCCGACATTCTGATCGATCTGGCCAGGCGCGAAACGCGCACGTTTTCCAACAGGTTCGCTCGTGTCCTGATGAACGACTTGAAGACAGCCGTGCATTTGCACAAGCGGCCGCTGAAATCGGCCGGTTTCCGCGTCCTCAAGGCGCCCGACGTGCCGTCGGTCCTGGTCGAGCTGGGCTATGTCTCCAACAAGGGGGACATGGGGAACCTGGTCTCCGAGACATGGCGCTCGCGCACGGCGGATGCGATGGCGCGCGCGATCGACGCATTTCTGGCCAAGCGCATCGCCAATGCCGGTGGGGAACGGCCGGAGAAGCCCGCTCCGGTGCGCGCAAAGCCCTAGTTTGGCCACAGCAACAGCCGTATAAACGCGCTGCGAGGCACCCGGAATCACGTAAGGATTCCTTCTCGGCAGACTTGTGATAGGCTTGACTGCTGATAGGCTTGACCGCTGATAGGCTTGATCGTGCGGTTATCTGGCATGGGTCACGCGGAATTGCGGCCGACTGCGTGATGTCGGCGGAAGCGCACCTGAGGCGCGCCGCGCCCAAGCCGAGAGATGAACAAGAGTTGGAACGGATATTCGCCGATGCGCTTTATGGTGCGGTTTTTGGGCTTCCTGTTCGCGGCCGGTACCGTTGTCTTTCTGGTCGGCGTGGCGGCGGCAGCCGGCCTGATCTGGCACTTCTCCAAGGACCTGCCTGACTACTCCCAGCTCCAGGATTACGAGCCGCCGGTCATGACGCGCGTCCATGCGGCGGACGGTTCGCTGGTCGGCGAATATGCCAGGGAGCGGCGGCTCTATCTGCCGATCCAGGCGGTTCCGAAGCTCGTCATCAACGCCTTCCTCGCCGCCGAGGACAAGAACTTCTACGAGCATGGCGGCATCGATTTCACGGGCATGGCGCGCGCTGCCGTCGTCTATGCCCAGAACTTCGGCTCGAACCGACGTCCGCAGGGCGCCTCCACCATCACCCAGCAGGTTGCCAAGAACTTCCTCCTGACCAACGAGGTCTCGTTCGCCCGCAAGATCAAGGAAGCGCTGCTGGCGATGCGCATCGAGCGGACCTACTCCAAGGACCGGATCCTCGAACTCTACCTGAACGAAATCTATCTTGGGTCAGGCGCGTACGGCATTGCGGCCGCGTCGCTGGTCTATTTCGACAAGTCCGTCAACGAGCTCACGGTGGCCGACGCGGCCTATCTGGCGGCGCTGCCGAAGATGCCGGGCAGCTTGCACCCAATTCGTAACCGCGACCGCGCCATCGAGCGTCGTAACTACGTCATCGACCGGCTGCTGGAGAATGGCTGGATCAAGCAGGCCGATGCGGACAAGGCACGCAAGGACCCGCTGACGATCGCGAGCCGCAACACCGGCGCGCACATCTTCGCCGGCGAATATTTTGCCGAGGAAGTCCGGCGCGACATCTTCGAGCGTTACGGCGAGAAGAAGCTCTACGAGGGCGGGCTGTCGGTACGCACCACGCTCGACCCGAAGGTCCAGGTCATGGCGCGCAAAGCCATGGTCGCCGGTCTCGTGAGGTATGACCAGGAGCAGGGCTATCGTGGGGCCGTCTCCAAGCTCGACATTTCCGGCGATTGGGGCGTCAAGCTCGCCGACATCAAGTCACTCTCCGACATATCGCCGTGGCGTATGGCCGTGGTGCTGGAGACCAGCGACCAGTCTGCCCGCGTCGGCTTCCAGCCGTCGCGCGAGCTCGGCGGCGCCGTCAGCAAGGAGCGCCAGACCGGCCTGATCACGCTCGACGGCGTGAAGTGGGCACGTGCTATGTCCGGCAATGGCCGCGGCAAGACGCCGACCTCGGTGGCGCAGGTCCTGCAACCAGGCGACGTGATCTATGCCGATCCGCTGTTCAAGGAAGGCAATCCGGTCGAAGGCCAGTACCGGCTGGAGCAGTTGCCGGAAGTATCGGGCGCGATGGTTGCGATGGATCCGAACACCGGCCGCGTTCTGGCGATGGTGGGCGGCTTCTCGTTCGACCAGAGCCAGTTCAACCGGGCCACGCAGGCCTACCGGCAGCCTGGATCGTCGTTCAAGCCGATTGTCTACTCGTCGGCGCTCGACAACGGCTACACGCCCTCGACCCAGGTCGTCGACGCCCCGATCGAGATCGATCAGGGGCAGGGCGGCCAAGTGTGGCGTCCCGAGAACTTTTCGAACGGTAAATATCTCGGTCCGACGACGCTACGCAACGCCCTGCGGCTGTCCTTGAACACCGTGACGGTGCGGCTGGCGCAGGACGTCGGCATGCCGTTGATCTCGGAATACGCCAAGCGGTTCGGCGTCTATGACGAGCTGCCGAATTACCTGTCCTACGCACTCGGTGCGGGCGAAACCACGGCCATGCGGATGGTCACGGCCTATTCGATGATCGCCAATGGCGGCCGCCGCGTGAAGCCGACGCTGATCGACCGTATCCAGGACCGCTACGGCCACACCATCTTCAAGCATGATGCCCGCGAATGCCGCGGCTGCGAGGCGCCGGACGGCTGGAAGAACCAGAGCGAGCCGCAACTCGTCGATCGCCGTGAGCAGGTGCTGGATACGATGACCGCCTACCAGATCACCTCGATGCTGGAAGGTGTGGTGCAGGCGGGTACGGCGACCGTGCTCAAGGAGGTCGGAAAGCCGATCGCCGGCAAGACTGGCACCACCAACGAGGCCAAGGACGCCTGGTTCGTCGGCTTCTCGCCGGATCTCGCCGTCGCGATCTACATGGGCTATGACAAGCCGCGGCCGCTCGGCAAAGGCAACGCTGCGACGGGCGGCCATCTGGCCGCGCCGATCGCGAAGGACTTCATGAAGCTCGCGCTGGCCGACAAGCCGGCGACGCCGTTCAAGATCCCGGCCGGCATCAAGCTGGTGCGCGTCGATTCCAAGACCGGCATGCGCGCGAGCCCTGGCGACGGCGGCCGCACGATCATGGAGGCGTTCAAGCCGGGAACGGCGCCGCCGGACAACTACTCGGTCATTGGTGTGGCCGATGCCGATGGGCGCATGATGCCGTCGCAGAGCGGCGGCCAGCCTGACGCCGGCAGCTTCATCATCCGTCCGGGCACGGGAAGCCTCTATTAGGCTGACGAAACTGGTGCAGGCGATTGCGCTTTGCGCCGCGCGCCGCTACATCCCCTCTCAGAGACGATGCTGCGGCGCTTTCGGCCGCAGCCTGAAGAGAGCGACATGCGCGCCGAAATCGAAAAAATCGTAGAAGAGATCAAGCAGTCGGTCGGGCTGCTGAGGAGGCATCTTTGACGTCGATGCTTCGACGGCAAGGCTGGCCGAGCTGAACAAGCTCGCCGAAGATCCCAACCTCTGGAACGATCCCCAGAAAGCTCAGAGGCTGATGCAGGAGCGGACTTCGCTGGAGGATTCGCTGACCGGCATCGGCAAGGTCGAGCGTGAGCTCAGCGACAACATCGAGATGATCGAGCTCGGCGAGGCCGAGAACGACACTGGAGTGGTCACGGAGGCTGAAAACGCCCTCAAGGGATTGAAGAAGGAAGTCGCCCGGCGCGAGCTCGAGGCGCTGCTGTCCGGCGAGGCCGACAAGTTCGACACCTATCTGGAGGTGCATGCCGGCGCCGGCGGCACTGAGAGCCAGGATTGGGCTCAGATGCTGCTGCGCATGTACGCGCGCTGGGCCGAGAAGCACGGTTTCAAGATCGAGTATCTCGAAGAATCGCTGGGCGAAGAGGCCGGGATCAAGTCGGCGACCATCCAGATCTCCGGCCATAACGCCTATGGCTGGCTGAAGACGGAAGGCGGCGTGCACCGCCTGGTCCGCATCTCGCCGTTCGATTCCAACGCGCGGCGCCACACCTCGTTCTCGTCGGTGCAGATCTTCCCGGTCATCGACGACAGCATCAAGATCGACATCAAGGAATCCGACGTCCGCACCGACACGATGCGGTCCGGCGGCGCTGGCGGCCAGCACGTCAACAAGACGGAATCCGCGGTGCGCCTGACGCACATCCCGACCGGCGTCGCTGTGGTCTGCCAGGCGGGCCGATCGCAGCACAAGAACCGCGCCCAGGCCTGGGACATGCTGCGCGCGCGTCTCTACGAGATCGAGCTGAAGAAGCGTGAGGCGAAAGCCGCGGCCGATCAGGCGGCCAAGACGGAAATCGGCTGGGGTCACCAGATCCGCTCCTACGTGCTGCAGCCATATCAGATGGTGAAGGACCTGCGTACGGGCGTGCAGACGTCCGACACCGCGGGCGTGCTCGATGGCGATCTGGACGAGTTCATGGCAGCGACCCTGGCGCAGCGCGCATTTGGGACGACACCCGGCGCTGCGATCGACGACGTGGATTGAGCGTGGCTCGCGTCGCGTTCATCGGGCTCGGGCGGATGGGCCATGGCATGGCTGGGCGTTATCTTGACGCCGGTCATTCCGTCGCGGTCTGGAATCGCAGCAAGGCCAAGGCTGAGGATCTCATTGTGCGCGGCGCGCGGTGGTCGACCTCTCCGGCCGACGCCGCCATCGATGCCGATGCGGTCGTCACCATGGTCGCCGATGACGAGGCCTCACGCGCTGTTTGGCTCGGCCCGGACGGCGCCGCGGCGACCATGCGGGTCGGCACGATCGCGATCGAATGCTCGACAGTGTCGCGCGATCATGCACTGCGCCTGTCGCGCGATCTGAATGCACGCGGCGTGATCTACCTCGACTGTCCGGTGACGGGCCTGCCAGAAGCGGCGGCGAGCGGCAAGCTCACGCTGCTGGTCGGCGCCGCCGCCGCCGATCTCGAGCGTGCCCGGCCGATTCTCACGCCGATCGGTTCGACGATTCGGCATTTCGGCCCCGTCGGCGCCGGCACCGTCTACAAGCTGATCAACAACCTGTTGGGCGCGATCCAGATCGCAGGTCTTGCCGAGGGACTCGCGATCGCCGAGCAGGCCGGGCTCGACATGAGCCTCGTGCTGGAGGCGATCAAGGGCGGCGTCGCGGCGAGCCCGCAGGTGCTCCGGCATGCGCCGCGCATGATCGCGCGCAACTTCGCCGATGCAAGCTTTACGACGGCGCTGCGCCACAAGGATGCGGCCTACGCGCTGCAGCTCGCCGAGCAGCTGCTTGGTGAGCGTCCGGTGATGGCGCAAGCGGCCGTCGATGCCTATGCACGGGCCAAGGCGGCGCTGCCGGATGAGGATGAAGGTCGCATGATCGAGCTCGTCTCGCGCGGAAAGCCCCCGGCCTGATCGCGACGCCGGCATTTTTCGTCGCCCTGAAATCGGGTGGACGCTGCGGGTCTCGGCCTGCAGTCTGCATTCATTGGCGGGAGTGCAGATGGTGACCATGATTGCGCACAAGGAGCAGATGGACGGACAGGATTGGTTGCTGCTGCTGGTCCTGTCGATCCTGTGGGGAGGTTCCTTCTTCTTCAACGGCATTGCGTTGAGAGAGCTGCCACCGCTGACCCTGGTTCTGCTGCGGGTCGTGATGGCTGCAGCCATTCTCCTGCCGGTGCTGCATCTGCGTGGCCTGAGACTGCCGACGGATGTCGCCGGGTGGCGGCCGTTCGTGGCTGTGGCGCTGTTCAACAACGTCGTGCCTTTTTCGCTGATCGTGGTCGGCCAGACCTTTATCTCGTCCGGGCTCGCCGCGGTCCTCAACGCGACCACGCCGCTGTTCACGATCATCGTGATGGTCGCGGCCGGTGATGAGATGTTGTCGATGCGGCGCGTCGGCGGCGTCCTGGCGGGGCTGATCGGTGTCGTGATCCTGCGCGGCGCTCCAGGCCTCGACCATTCCGGCAGCGGCATCGGGATCATGCTCGGACTTGCGGCCTGCATGAGCTACGGCGTAGCGGCGCTGTTGGCCCGCCGCTACCTTGCGCACTCTCCACCGCTCGCAACCGCCACCTGCCAACTCGTCGCTTCCAGCGTGATGATGCTGGCCATCGCCGGCGTGGCGGACCGGCCCTGGACCCTGGCGATGCCGGGGCCGCCGACGTGGCTCGCGATCTCTGGGCTTGCGACGCTGTCGACCGCCCTGGCGTATATTCTGTTCTTCAATATTCTGCGCCGTTCTGGGGCGACCAATGTGATGCTGGTGACCCTGCTGGTGCCGATCACTGCGATCCTTCTGGGATCGCTCGTGCTTGGCGAAAGCCTGTCGTCACGTGAGATCATCGGTGCGCTGGTGATTGGCAGCGGGCTGCTGATCATCGATGGCCGCATCTTCCGCGTGCTGCGCGTCGCGGCGCGGCCGAACGCGTAGCTCAACTGAGCGATCGTCGCTTCTTCCATTCGGCGTACCACGCGGCGAAGCGGCCGCTGTCGCGGGCAATGCTGTGGCGCACGGCATAGGTTGCTCCATCGCGCGCCACCATGATCACGGCATCCAGGCCTTTCGCACGGCGCAACGTGTCGACGGCCTGCGCCGGCGTCTGCGCGATCGGCCCGCCGACATTGAACGAGGTGTTGACCGACATCTCGACTCCGACGTGGCGGCCGAGAGCTTTCAGGTAGGCATAGGTGAGGGGATCGTCGTCCGCGCGCACGATCTGAATCCGTCCTGTCCCGTCGGCGTGAACGACGGCGGGGATCTTGTTGCGCGCATGCGGCTTCGCATGCGCCGTCAGCACCATATAGTTGTAGGCGTTATAGCCGGCGTCGGACGCGCCGTCTTCGAGCACGAAATATTCCCGCGCCGCTTCCAGCGTGGCCATCGGGGCGAGCGGCCGGATCGCCTCGCGATACTTCACGCGCGCGTTGAGGCGTTCGCGCACGTCGGCATCGCAGGGATTGGCGAGGATCGAGCGATGCCCCAGCGCACGCGGGCCGGTTTCACCGGCGCCCTGATAGAGCGCGATGACGCCGCCTTGCGCGACCGCGAAAGCCATGAGATCTGCGACTGCATCACGCCCTTCGCTGGTCCCGGCCTCGCCGATCAGTTCTGCCTGCACGTCGTCGGCTGCCACGGCGGCTTCGATCTCATCGCGCGAAGGCGGCAGGCCGCAGTAGAACGCGTGCTGCAGCGGCGCGCCGCGGGGCGCGCCCGCGAGACGGCCGAACAGCCAGGCGGCGCCGATGGGAACGCCGGGATCGCCGGGCACAGGCGGCACCCAGAGGTGCAGTGGCGTCTTGCGTCCTTGCGCACGCGCGAACCAAGCCTCGTCGAAATGCTCCAGCAGCCGCATGTTGCCGACGGCGTTCAGAGCGACACCTCCCGTCAGGATCAGCCGGTTGGCGCCGGTGAGCCGGAGCAGGTGGTCGACGACGTGGATCATCGCATCCTCGAACACCATCTGCGTCGCCGCTGCTTTATCGAGCCGGTCCTGCGTGCCCGGGCGATGAGAAATGTCCTCGACCCGCAATACGGCATCGGGATTCCACAGCTGCGACGGTTGCAATGGTTCGCCGAGGATCTCGACAAGACCAGCATGGTAGGGGCGCTCGAACGGGTCGGCGTACCAGTTCGCCATGTCGCGATTGATCCTGACCTGGCCGTCGTCGGCGAGGATCAGTATGTCCTTGAGCCGGGAGTAATAGGGATTGGTGGTGCGATCCATGGTGCCCCAGGCCGCCGCGCCCATGTAGCGCCCCTCGCAGGACAGCCAGGTCCAGCCGCCTTGGGTTGAGGCGATCACGCTGTAGAACGCGCCGAGCGACTCGAACATGCTGTCGTTGCAGAACAGCGGGTGCATTGCGTCGCCCCTGGCCTCGTAGAGTGAGACCGAGCCGCGGTCGCCGGTGCCGTCGAGCACGGCGATGGCGACCGGCGCGTCGTCATCGGCGAACGGCGAGGCTGCATAGGAGAACCAGGCGTGGTTGTCGTGATGCGGCATCATGATCAGCGGCACGCGATCCGATAATCCGAGCTGCTTGGCGAGGATCTTCGGCGTGCGCGTCATCTGGTCCATGCGACGCGCGTCAAAGCCCGCAGCCTCGGTGCTCCGCAGCAGCTTGAGGCTCTGCGGCGCCTCTTCCAGGATGCTGCGGGCGAGCGTGCCGGCCAGCGCCGGATAGTCCCAGGTCGTCAGCCAGGCGAAGATGTCGCCAGCATCACGCCCGATGCCGCGCAGCGCCGCGACCATCGCCTCGATCGAGGCGCGCGGATATTCGGTGGTGTGCTTGTTGCCGGAGAACCGCTCCTCCTCGTTGTTGAGGATGAGGCGCGGCCCGCCGGCTTGCGTCACCTCGACCAGGGCGACGCCGGAATTGTGCGTGCCGGGCGGGCCGAGGCCCGCGAGATACAGCGTCTCCCCGCGTGCCAGGCGTTCGCGCGCTTCCGCAATGCGGGCCTGCGCGAAGGCCGAGCCGAGCCGGTGGAAGCCGGCGCGGGCGAACAATTTTGCCGCCAGCCACTCCGCAGCACCCGCCGCGGCCGCGCCGAGGCGGGGATGCTTGGGGCCGATGCGCTGCGGCGAGCCCACGCGCGCGCGATCACTTCGTGCCGAACATGCGGTCGCCGGCATCGCCGAGACCGGGCACGATGTAGGCATGGTCGTTGAGCCGCTCGTCGATCGCCGCGGTCCAGATCGGGATATCCGGATGCTCCTTGGTGAACTGCGCGATGCCTTCCGGTGCTGCCAGCAGGCAGACGAAGCGGATGTCGCGGGCGCCGCGCGTCTTCAGGAGTTCGGCCGCGGCGCAAGCGGAATTGCCGGTTGCCAGCATCGGATCCATCAGGATCACCGTGCGGTCCGTGAGGTCCTGCGGCGCCTTGAAATAATACTCGACCGCCTGCAGCGTGTTGGGATCGCGGTAGAGCCCGATATGGGCGATGCGGGCCGACGGCATCAAGGCCAGCATGCCGTCGAGGAAGCCGACGCCGGCGCGCAGGATCGGCGCGAGGGTCAGCTTCTTGCCGGCGATCTTCGGCGCCTTCATCGGCGCGATCGGGGTCTCGATGTCGACCAGCTCGAGCGGCAGATCGCGCGTGACTTCATAGGCGAGCAGCATGCCGATCTCGTTCAAGAGCTCGCGGAAGCCCTTGGTGGAACGGTCGCGCTCGCGCATCAAGGAGAGCTTGTGCTGGACCAGCGGATGATCGACGACGTGGACGTGGGAGTTTGCCATGGCCCTGGTCTAGCGGGATCTCGGGTTTTGTTCCAGATGGGTCGTGCAGCGCGTTGGCTTTGCCTGCTTCATGGCAGCACCTCGCGGCGGTCGGCCAGCATCGTCTCCGCCTCGCTGCGGCGGGCGGACAGCAGGCCGGCAGTGGCGTCCTGGATCAGGTTGAGCAGCACCTGCGCATCGCTGAGCCGCGGCACCGTCACATAGTCCGCGCCGGCGTCATAGAGATCATTGACGTCCGCCAGCAGGTCGGCGGTGGCGACGATCTTGGCGGTCGCGTTGATGCTGCGGACGTGACGCACCAGCTTCTCGTTGTTGGCGCCTTTCAGCAGCGAATCCGGAATGCTCAGGATGATCAACTCCGCCTGGCCGATCCCAGCATGGACCAGCGTGTCGACATTGCTGATGTCGCCATACGTCACCTGGATGCCGCGGTCGGACAGGGTGCGGAACACGACCGGATTGAAATCGACGACGCCGATCTGCTCCAGCAGCGCCGGCTGGTTGCGCTCGATTTCGCTGAGCAGGGCGCTCGCGGTGCGGAAGAAGCCCAAGAGCACGATCGGCCGTCCGGCGCCATGTCCGCCGTCGTGGCCGGCTTCGCCGTCCTTGCTCACATCGAGGTCGCGCAAGCCGACCCGCTTCAGCAGCGGGATGGTCTTTCGCACGATCGGATCCGACCGCACGATGACGAAGGTCGAGAGCACCGCGAGCAGCACGAAGGCGAAAGAGGCCGCGCTCGATGTGCCGCTCTTGAGGTGGCCGGCGGCGGCACCGGTCTGGATGACGACCAGCGAGAACTCGCTGATCTGGGCGAGGTTGAGCGCGGGCAGCAGGCTGGCGCGCAGGCCCTGCCGCATCATGTAGAGCGGCGCGAAGGTCGTGAGCAGCCGGCTCGCCACCGTGAACAGCGCAATCACCAGTGCCAGCCCGACCACGGACATCGTCGGGATCGGGATGGTCATGCCGAGTGCGACGAAGAACAGGGTGATGAAGAAATCGCGCAAGGTGGTGACCTTGGCGGTGACGTCGAGCGCGTAGGGAAAGGTCGAGAGCGAGACGCCGGCGATCAGGGAGCCCATCTCGCGCGACAAATGCAGCTGCTCGGCGATCTCGCCGATCAGGAAGCACCAGGCCAGCGCGCCCAGCAGGATCAGCTCCGGGGTGCGCGCGATGCGGTGGAACAGCGCCGGCAGCACGTAGCGGCTGAGCAGGAGCGCGATCGCGACCAGCGCGCCGGCGCGGGCGAACGACAGCAGGATCACGCCGATGTGGAGATCGTCGAGGCTCGGCTGCACCGCCAGGAACAGGATCGCGAACACGTCCTGCAGCACCAGCACGCCAAGCGTGATGCGGCCGGGCAGGGTGTCGAGCTCGCGCTTCTCGTACAGCACCTTGACGATGATGACGGTCGAGGACAGCGCGCAGGCGACGCAGAGATAGAGTGCGTCGTAGCTGTCGGCGCCCATCCGCATCCCGATCGCGACGAAAAACAGGATGCCGAGCGCAGCACCACCGAGCAGCTGGACGCCGCCCGCGATCAGGATCACCGGGCCGGCGCGGATGATCTTCTTCAGGTCGATCTCGAGCCCGATCATGAACAGCATGAAGATCAGGCCGAGTTCCGAGATCACCGAAATCGATTCCTGGGACTTGACCCAGCCGGTGCCGAAGGGGCCAATGGCGAAGCCCGCGACCAGATATGCGAGAATCGAGGGCTGGCGCCAGTAATGCGCGGCCAGTCCAAGCACCCACGCAAACAGGATGCAGAGCGTGATGTCGCCGATCAGTTCATGCATGAAGCAACCCCCGGGGCGGCAATTTATGTCGCGCCGCCGCACAAGGAAACCCGCAATCTGTCACATGCGGGCTGCCGCAGTCGCACTGGCGCTCGCCGCGGGCGGCGCGCAGGCACGGGCCGCCGATGCAGTGACCACGACGTTCGCGAACTCCCTGACCGCGGTCCCGGCGGAAGCCGCCGCCGTCACAGGCGCGGTCTATGTCCCGGTCTATTCCAGCGTGGCGATGACGCCGGGCAGGGTCCAGGCCGATTTCTCGGTGACCCTGAGCATCCACAACGCCTCCGAGCAGCGGCCGCTGATCATCCGGCGCATCAACTACTACGACACGGCCGGCGCGCTGGTCGAGGCTCATTTGCGCGAGCCGGTGGCGCTGAAGCCGTTCGCCACCATCGAGATCTTCGTGGCCACCAAGGACACGCGCGGCGGCACCGGCGCCAATTTCGTCATCGACTGGGCGGCGACCGGAGAGATCGCCGAGCCGGTCGTCGAGGCGCTGATGGTCGGCAGCCTCGGCGCCGGCCATTACGCCTTCATCAGCCAGGGCCGCCCGATCCGGTCGACCGGGAGGTGAGGGGAGCGCGGCTCAGGCGCTCCGCACGTTGCTGAGGAACCTGCCGACCTCGCGCCGCAGCCGCTCGCTCTCCTGCGACAGCGATTGCGCCGCCGACAGCACGCTGCCCGAGGCGGACCCGGTCGCGGCGGCGCCGCGCTGGACGTCGACGATGTTGGTGTTGACCTCCGACGTGCCGCGCGAGGCCTGCTGGATGTTGCGCGAGATCTCCTGGGTGGCCGCGCCCTGCTGCTCGACCGCGGCGGCGATGGTCGAGGAAATCTCCGACAGGCGCTCGATCGTGGTGCTGATCTCCTGGATCGCGGTCACCGAATCCTGGGTGGCCGACTGGATGCCGGAGATCTGCTGGGCGATCTCGCCGGTCGCCTTCGAGGTCTGCTCCGCGAGCGCCTTGACCTCGGACGCCACCACCGCGAAGCCGCGGCCGGCATCGCCGGCGCGCGCCGCCTCGATCGTCGCGTTCAGCGCCAGCAGGTTGGTCTGGCCGGCGATCGAGTTGATGAGCTCGACGACGTCGCCGATGCGGGCGGCGGCCTTCGACAGCTGGTTGACGCGATCGTTGGTGTTGCGCGCCTGGTCGACGGCGCCGGTGGCGATCCGCGCCGATTCCTGCACCTGGCGGCTGATCTCGGTTACCGACGAGGTCAGCTCCTCCGTGGCCGACGCGACCGACTGGACGTTGGTCGAGGCCTGCTCGGATGCTGCGGCCACGGTGGTGGCCAGCTCCTGCGAGCGCGTCGCGTTCGACGTCAGCGTGCCGGCCGAGCTCTCGAGCTCGGAGGAGGCGGCGGACACGGTCTGCACGATACCGCCGATCGCGCCCTCGAACTCGCTGGCGAGCTTGTCCATCTCGCCCTTGCGCTTGGCCTCCGCGGTGTGCTGCACCGCCTTCACCTCTTCGCTGTTGAAGCGGACGATGGCCTGCACGGTCTGCAGGTTGCGCAGCGCCTCGCCGATCTCGTCGTCGCGCTCGACCGCGATACGGTTGTCGAGCCTGCCCGCGGTGATGTTCTGCATCGCGTCGTTCAGCACCTTGAGCGGCCGCAGCACCGCGCGGATGCTCTGGATGCCGAGCAGGGCACCAAATCCGACACCGGCCAGGATCAGGACGGAGACGAGCCATAGCACGACGACATACTGGTGCTCGGCTTCCGCGTAGAGCGCCTTGCCTTCCTTGACCTGGATCGCCACGAGCTTGTCGAGCTCCTTCTTTCCCTCGACGAACAGATCGTGGCCCTTGGTGGCGATATGCTGGCTGGCCTCGTCGAACTTGTGCTGCTGGAGCAGCGCCAGCGCCGGCCTGATGCCTTCCTCGAGATAGGCCTTGCGCCTGATCGCGAAGGCATCAGCCACGACCTTCTCCTCCGGCGTCAGGTAGCTCGCCATGTAGTCGGCCCAGAGCTTCGTAATCCTGGCACTGTTCTCGTCCACCACGGCGCCGATGCCGTCGATGGATTTTCCGGCCTTGCCGTTCGCCGCCGCGGCCTGCTGCGACGACATGTTCTGCAGCGTGCGGTCGTTGATCTCGAACAGTTGCGAGAGCGGAATTGTGCGGTCCTCGTACATCGATCTCATGCCGACATTGCCGGCGTGCGTCGACAGGATGCCGGCCACGCCGATGATCAGCATGAACACGCCCAGCAGCGCCACCAGCGTGATCAGGCGCGCCTTCAACGTGCCCGTGAAGAACGACAGGCGGTCGAACACCGAGCGGCGCCGGATGACGCCGGCGCTGATCGCGTAACCCTGCGCCTTGTTCTGGTTGAGCAGGGCATAGACCTTCTCGGCCTCGGTCCGCTGCTCGGCCGGCAGCTTGGTGCGGATCGAAGTGTAGCCCGTGACTTCGCCGTTCTCCCGGATCGGCGATGCGGAGGCCTGCACCCAGTAGAAGTCGCCGTTCTTGCGGCGGTTCTTGACCGCGCCGGCCCACGGCTTGCCGGCCTTCAGCGTGTCCCAGAGATTCGCGAACGCCGCCGGCGGCATGTCGGGATGGCGGATGATGTTGTGCGGCTGGCCCATCAATTCGTCGGGGGTGAAGCCTGCGGCGTCGACGAACTGGTCGTTGAAATAGGTCAGCTTGCCCTTGAGGTCGGTACGCGAGACGATCAGGGTCTCATCGGTGATCGGGTATTCGGTGGTCGTGACGGGCAGGTTCTTGCGCACGATGTGAGCTCCAGCTGGCCCGTGAGAATACGGATATTGCGTACGACGGATGGGACCAACGTCAACAGGCCGCCAAACGTTAAAGGTTGCGTAAAATCTGGGCACCGTAAGACTACGCGTTGGGCACCGCCGTCCTGACGCCGGCCGACGCTGATCTGGCAGCCAAGCATCTGACTAGACATACAGAAATGCGCCCCGCGGCGCGCGAGCGCCCGAGCTTTCAGCAGCCAGCCCTCGAAACGAGGGCGCAGGGAATGCCGGGTGAAGGGCCCCACCCATGGCCCGCCTGCGAAAAAAATGCAGGCGGCAGGTACCACAGGTCAAGCCGATCATCCGGCATTCCCTGCGCGATGGCTTTCCGGATTATACGCGATCTCCCCGGGGACCGGGCTTTCTTGCCCCCGTCATCCGCGCGGTGCATCTGCACCGGCACGAACTTGGCCTCAGCATCGGGAGGTCAGGACCACGCGACTTCACCGTCCGCGCCAGCGCTGCCCGTCGTGCATCGCCGCCGCGTCCACCGCATCCCGCCTCAACGTCCGTGACGACGCGTACGCCCCTCGCAACGAGGCGGGACAGGGGGGATCATACATGATTTCTGGAAAAGCGAAAGAGAAAAGTTTATTGCAGGACCGGATAAGGTGATGCTGTTGAGTGCGGGGGTCCAAATCATTTGGACGCAGCGATTTGACGCGCTGGATCCGCCGCGTGAGCTGTCCGGGCTTGTCAGACCCTCTACCCGCTCAAGATTCCGCAGCCGCGAAATGCCGCGCCGGATGTCGGCGTCTTTGACGCGGACGGCTCGGGCGGCGTGTCGTCGCAGCAAGCCCGATCGCGAACGAGGCGGCTGGCGTGCTGGGCGCAGGTCCTCCAGTTGGGGCATCATGGCGTTCCGGCGCCCATGATGATATCAGCGATCCCGACCATCTTGCTGCCGGAGCCGTCGTCTCCGTGTTCGCCATGACCAGGGACGAACCTACGCATGACCATCGTGAGCGGCAAAGGGTTGTTCTGGGCGGCTGGCGTCGTTGCGACGCTGGCGGCGGCTGTTCTCTTGATCGCCTTTGTGCCCGGCATCGATCTCGACGGCTCGATCTTCAAGCGCGGGCAGCCGACGATCAGCCAGCAAGAGGCTGCGCGACCGAGCGCCGCGTCGGTGCAGGGGGCGACAGACACGGGCGGTTCGAATCAAGCCGCGGCCGCGCTCGCGACCGCACAGCAGCAGGCCAACAGTCTGGCCGCGCTGCTGGCGCCGGTCACGTCGCCGGCTCCCGACATTGACGGGCCGTCGTTCGACGTGGTCAGCGTGGAGCCCTCGGGCGAGACCGTCGTCGCGGGCCGGGCTGCGCCCGGTACCACGGTCGAACTGCTGCGCAATGGCGAGCCGCATGATCGTGTCGTTGCCGATCAATCGGGACAGTTCTCCATGGTTCCGCGCCGGCTGCCTGCCGGTGCCTCCGACCTGACGCTGCGGGTCCGGCAGCCGGACGGCCGCGAGGTGACATCCAAGCAGAGCGTGGCCGTCGTGGTGGAGGCCGGCAAGCGGCCGCCGACCGTCGCGTTGCTGACGCCGGACCAGCC
>JBARNF010000846.1:0-3009 GCA_049802835.1 Bradyrhizobium sp. | reverse complement strand
GCTGGCGCTCGGCTTTCGCCCCGATGCACCGGTTGGACCCGTTGCGGGGACCGGACTGGAATGCATCAGCCTGCGTTCGGGGAGATGCGGCAACATAGGAAAAGACGGCGGCGGACGCAAGGGCCTGTTCGAGGCTGATCAACACCTATCCGTTGTCATGCCCGAGCCGAGCCAGAACGACGCCGCGGTTTTGGGCATCGGCTCAGAACGGCTTCACCACCACCAGGATCACGATGGCGATCATCAGCAGGGTCGGCACCTCGTTGACGATGCGATAGAATTTCTCGCTGTGGCGATTGTCGTCGGCCGCGAATTGCCGCACCCAGGCGGAGAACATGCCATGCGCCCAGGACAGCAGGAACACCAGGGCGAACTTGGCGTGAAACCAGCCCGCCTTGTACCAGCCCGCGTCCCACATCAGCCACAGGCCGACGCCCCAGCTCAGCACCATCGCCGGGTTGATGATGCCGAACAGGAGGCGCCGCTCCATCACCTTGAAGGTCTCGGACTGCTTCGAGCCCGGCTCGGCCTGGCAGTGATAGACGAACAGGCGCGGCAGGTAGAGCATGCCCGCCATCCAGGCGATGATGGCGATGACGTGCAGCGCCTTCATCCAGTCGTAGAGCCGCGACGGCCACCACAGGAACAGCGCCGCGGCGAGCAGGAACGGCAGGCCGAGCCCCACCCCGGCGCGAATCCAACGTGTGCGTGCTTCAGGCGACATGGACGCTCCCGCGCACCCGCGCCAGCATGCGCTCCACATGGGCGATCGGCGTTTCCGGCAGAATCCCGTGGCCGAGATTGAAGATGAAGGGCCCGCCGGCGAACGCCTCCAGCACCGCGTCCACGGCGCGGTCGAGCGCCTCGCCCCCGGCAAGCAGCGCCAGCGGATCGAGATTGCCCTGCACCGGCCGCCTTTTCTGCACCTCGTCGCGGGCGAAGGCGCGGTCGACCGCCCAGTCGAGACCGATGGCGTCGACCGGCACCTCGTCGACATAGCGCAGCAGGGACACGCCCGCCCCGCGCGGGAACGCGATGATCTTCGCGCCCGGCACGCGTGCCCGCACCCCTTCGACGATTCGCCGCGCCGGTTCGATGCACCAGCGGTGAAATTCCTCCGGCGGCAGGATGCCGGCCCAGGTGTCGAACAGCTGCACCGCATCGACCCCGGCGGCGAACTGCTCGGCCAGATAGTCGATCGAGGCCTCCACCAGGATCGAGACGAGCTCGCCGAAGGCTTTGGGGTCACGATAGGCGAACAGCCGCGCCGGTGCCTGATCGGCGGTGCCATGACCCGCCACCATGTAGGTCGCGACCGTCCACGGCGCGCCGCAAAAGCCAAGCAGCGCCACCTTCGCCGGCAAGGCGGTACGCACCTGCCGGATGGTCTCGAACACCGGCGCGAGCGCGTCGAGATCGAGCTTGCGTTGAAGGTTTCCGATATTGTCTGCGGAAACCGTGGGTGCAAGCTGCGGTCCTTCGCCTGCCGCAAAGCTCACCTTCTGGCCGAGCGCGTGCGGTACTACCAGGATGTCCGAGAACAGGATGGCGGCATCGAGATCGAACCGTCGCACTGGCTGCAGCGTCACCTCGGCCGCCATCGACGGCGTGAAGCAGAGATCGAGAAAACTGCCTGCCTGCTGGCGCAGCTTGCGATACTCGGGAAGGTAGCGTCCGGCCTGGCGCATCATCCAAACGGGAGGACGCTCGGTCCTTCGACCGGACAGCACGTCGAGAACAGGAGAATGGGCCACGGCGCATTGTCTCTTCAAATCATAAGAAAGTCTTAAGAGTGGTAGGAGTAGCTGGGCGGTGGATTTGACTCACGACTCGTCATGCACACAATAAGTCCCCGCTGTCCACAATCGGCTGGGCGCGGCGACGCCGCACCTCTTATCCGCCGGGCGAAAATTACGCTTTGATCCGAGACGCTTGCGGTATATCTCCGCAGCGGCTTGGCGTCGCCGAAGGCGTTTTCCACAAAGCCGTAGGAGTCGTTGAAAACTTTTCCTATGCTGTGAACATGTGGATCGTCGATCGGCCATACGGCGCCCGATCCCCTCTCCGGCCCGAAAGCATGGACTTGTCCCCACCCGTTCACAGGCGTTCGCTCGGCGCGCAATGACCAAAACCTCCAGCTTTTTCCATCTGCACCTCGTTTCCGATTCGACAGGCGAGACGCTGATCACGGTGGCGCGGGCGGCCACCGCCCAGTATTCCGGCGTGTCCCCGGTCGAGCATCTCTACCCGGCCGTGCGCAGCAACAAGCAGCTCGATCACGTGCTGGCGGAGATCGAGGAGGAGCCCGGGGTCATCCTCTATACGCTCCTCGACGACGTGCTGATCGCCCGGCTCGAGGACAAATGCCGCGATCTCGGGCTGCCTTGCCTCTCCATTCTGGGACCCGTGCTGCGGCTGTTCCAATCCTATCTCGGCGCCGAATCGACCCACCGCGTCGGCGCCCAGCACGTGCTCAATGCCGAGTACTTCAAGCGCATCGACGCGCTGAACTACACCATGCTGCACGACGACGGCCAGCATACCGACGATCTCGAGCGCGCGGACGTGGTGCTGGTCGGCGTGTCGCGCACCTCCAAGACCCCGACCTCCATCTATCTCGCCAACCGCGGCGTCAAGACGGCGAATATCCCGCTCGTTCCCGGAGTGCCGGTGCCGAGCGACCTCGACACGCTGACGCGCCCCCTGGTGGTCGGCCTCTACGCGACGCCCGAGCGCATCGTGCAGATCCGCCAGAACCGGCTGCTCGGCCTCAAGGCGCACCGCGAGGACTCCCAGTACATCGACAAGCAGGCGGTGGCGGAGGAGGTGGCGTTCTCGCGCCGCCTGTGCGCGCGGCACAACTGGCCGAGCATCGACGTCACCCGCCGCTCCATCGAGGAAACCGCCGCCGCCGTGATGGCGCTCCTGGGCGAGCGCCGTCGCCAGCCGGTGGCCTGAGAGACCGTCATGCTGTGGCTCGCCGCCGAACCGCTGGTGCTCGCCTCGAAG
>JBARNF010000845.1:0-3345 GCA_049802835.1 Bradyrhizobium sp. | reverse complement strand
GAAGTCGCAGCGTCCTGACACCCCGACGCTGGTGTCAAGTTCACGATGAAGCTTCGCTTCGCGTGGATGATGGTGGCCAGAAAGCCCGGCGCACCAGGGAGACTGCGTATAATCGTGAACACCATCGTGCAGGGAGGGCCGGGTCGTTCCGGCTGAACCTGTGGTTCCTGCCGCCTGCATTTTTTTCTGCAGGCGGGCCGCAGGCCTCAGCCGAGGCCTGGCCTTCCCTGCGCCCTCTGTTTTCGAGAGGGCGAACGAATGGACAAAGCTCGGGCGCGAAAGCGTCGCGAGAACGCGAAGGCACGACTGGCAGTGTGCCATCGAGAGGCCGTGATGCTGCACCTCGTTCTGCCGTCATGCCCCGCGCAGGCGGGGCATCCAGTACGCCGACACCTCTCGGTCGATCACTGCTTTCTCGGAATACTGGATCGCCCGGTCAAGCCGGGCGATGACAGCGAAGGATCGAACAAATGGCCCACCCGGCCGATCGAAAACAAACGCCGACGCGGCTAATTCAACACCCGCTTGCCGCCATCGGGGCTGTCGAGCGAGAACGCGGGGACATCGATGTCGAACTGTTCGCCGCTCTCGCTCTTCATCTGGTAGGAGCCGGCCATGAAGCCGGAAGCGGTCGTGAGCGGCACGCCGGAGGTGTATTCGAAGCGCTCGCCGGGCGCGAGCACCGGCTGCTCGCCGACCACGCCCTCGCCGCGGACTTCCTGCTGGCGGCCGACGCCATCGGTGATGATCCAGCGCCGGCTGCGCAACTGCACGGTCTCCTCGCCGCTGTTGGTGATCACGACCGTATAGGACCAGAACCAGCGGCCATCTGCGGCCGACGACTTCTCGGGCAAGAAGTTCGGTTCGACAGTCACTTCGATCTGGCGAGTCACGGCGCGGTACATCATCGCATTGTAGCGGAAACTTGTCGGGGAACCAATCGTACGCCATCGTGCTTTCAACACAGTTCCGAATTATGGCACCAGAATCCTGGACTCCGCCGGCCCTACGCGCGATCCCCTCTCCGCTGCATCGGCCCGGGGCCGCGGAGGCGGCGGGAAGCATGTGGGTGGCGAAGCGGCCGGGCTGTGCGTCATGCGATCGTCGCCGGCTTACGGGCCGGATCCTTTGAGTCCAACGTCGAAAAGCTGGGCAAGGCCCAGATCATAAGTCCTTCGTCGCTTGCGCAAAAAATGCGCGGCCCTACATTCCCCCCTGCCAGGGCCCCCTGGGGCCGGCAGCCTTGACGTGGTGCCTGATGACGTCGATTGCCGATCGCCTTGCTGGACCACCCGTCGCCGGAGTTGCCGCGCCTGCGCAGGCGGCGGATGCCGGTGCGGCTGCCAGCTCTGCCGCGCCTGCGATCACCTTCCCGGCGGTGGGCGAGCGTGAGCTGCGGCTCGACCTGTTCCGCGGATTGGCACTGTGGCTGATCTTCATCGACCATCTGCCGCCGAACCTCCTGACCTGGTTCACCATCCGCAACTACGGCTTCTCCGACGCCACCGAGATCTTCATCTTCATCTCCGGCTACACGGCGGCGTTCGTCTACGGGCGGGCGATGCAGGACGCCGGCTTCATCGTCGCCACCGCGCGCATCCTGCGCCGGGTCTGGCAGATCTACGTCGCCCACGTCTTCCTGTTCACGATCTTCCTCGCCGAAATATCCTACGTCGCGACCAGCTTCGAGAACCCGCTCTACACCGAAGAGATGGGGATCATGGACTTCCTGAAGCAGCCGGACGTGACCATCGTGCAGGCGCTGATCCTGCGCTTTCGTCCGGTCAACATGGATGTGCTGCCGCTCTATATCGTGCTGATGCTGTTCCTGCCGCTGATCCTCTGGCTGATGCGCTGGCGTCCCGATGTGACGCTCGCGCTCTCGGTCGTGCTCTACGCGGTCACCTGGGAGTTCGATCTGTATCTGACGGCGTATCCGAACGGCTTCTGGGCGTTCAATCCGTTGGCCTGGCAGCTTCTGTTCGTGTTCGGCGCCTGGTGCGCGCTCGGCGGGGCCAGGCGGATGTCGCGCATCCTCAACTCGCCGATCACCCTCGGGCTCTGCGTCGCCTATCTGGTCGCCGCGTTCTGCGTGACCTTGACCTGGTACATCCCGCAGCTCGGTCATCTGATGCCGCGGAAAATCGAGCAATGGATGTATCCGATCGACAAGACCGACCTTGACGTGTTGCGTTTCGCGCATTTCCTCGCACTTGCAGCACTCACCGTGCACTATCTGCCCAAGGACTGGCCGCCGCTGAAGTCGCGCTGGCTGCGCCCGCTGATTGTTTGCGGGCAACACTCGCTGGAGATTTTCTGTCTCGGCGTGTTTCTGGCGTTTGCGGGCCACTTCGTACTTGCCGAAGTGTCCGGCGGCGCCATGATGCACGCGATGATCAGCCTTTGCGGCATCCTCGCCATGTGGGGGGTTGCCTCGCTGATTTCGTGGTACAAGCGTGAGGCCGATAAGGGTGCGGCGCGAAAGGGTGCGCGCAGCAACGCTGATCTGGCTGGAGGGGGCTGATGAAGTCCGTCTCGTGGTTAAGGTTTGGTATCGCGGCGCTGGCTGTTTCGCTGGCGGTGTCGGCGCGCGCGGAAGACGCGCCGCAGAACTGCGAGGTGCCGGCCTACCTGCTGACCACCGAGAGTCCGCTGCCGAAAGTTGCCGAGGCCGTCAAGAACGGCCGGACGCTGGATATTCTGGTGGTCGGAAGCCGGTCATCGGCCATCATCAATACCTCCGATACCAATGCCTACCCCGCCCGGTTGCAGGCGTCTCTGAAGGAGAAGCTGCCGTCGGTCACCATCAATCTCAGTGTCGAACTGCAGCCGAAGAAGACCGCCGAGGAAATCGCTGGCAATCTTGTTAAACTGGTGGAAGGAAAAAGGCCTAATTTGGTCATCTGGCAAACCGGGACTGTCGACGCCATGAGATCGATTGATCCTGATGAGTTTCGCCAGGCGGTCAATGACGGTGTCGTGACGCTGCAGAACGTGGGGGCTGACGTCATCTTGATGAACCTGCAGTACAGCCCGCGAACGGAGACGCTGATCTCCGTGCCGCCCTACATCGACAACATGCGGGTGGTGGCGCAACAGCGCGACATCCCGCTGTTCGACCGCTTTGCCATCATGCGGCAGTGGAACGAGCAGGGTGATTTCGACCTGTTCAATCCGACGCATGGGATCGAGCTGGCCAGGCAGGTTCATGACTGTCTCGGCCGGGCGCTGTCGAAGTTCGTCATCGACGCAGCGCATATCGGGCCGGCGCAGAACTAGGGTTTGTTGGGTTCATGACTTTCAACTGGTGTCACCGCGTATCTGGAACATGGGAGAAGCTGTCGG
>JBARNF010000844.1:0-4275 GCA_049802835.1 Bradyrhizobium sp. | reverse complement strand
CCCTCAATGTGCCCAAGCAGGCGCACAATAGCCTGGGTTTGCACATGCCCAGGTCGTGACTCCGAAGCGTTCCGCAGGAACTCGCCAGGGGGATGAGCCGCGGGCAAGAGGGCTCCACGGAGTACGGTGAATGACCTACCAGACCATCAATCCTTATACGGGGGAGACCCTCGGCTCTTTTCCCGATGCGACCGACGACGAAGTGCGCGCGGCGATCGCGGGCGCGCATGATGCGTTTCTGGGCTGGCGGCGGACGTCCTTTGCCGAGCGGGGACGGATCCTGCAGAATGCCGCGGACCTCCTGCGCCGGGATAGCGACGCCTATGCGCGACTGCTGACGTTGGAGATGGGCAAGCTGTTCGGAGAGGCCAAAGCCGAAGTCGAACTGTCGGCCAAGATCCTCGAATATTACACGCGCCATGCCGAGGCGTTGCTGGCGCCGGAGAAGCTTCCGGTCCTCGACCCGGCCGAAGGCGAGGCGATTCTGGTCTGTGAGCCGCTCGGCGTCCTGCTTGCGATCGAGCCTTGGAACTTTCCTTACTATCAGATCGCGCGCATCCTCGCGCCGCAGCTGTCGGCGGGCAACACGCTGCTGCTGAAGCACGCCTCGAACGTCCCGCAATCTGCTGCGGCCTTCGAGAGGCTGATGGCAGAGGCCGGATTGCCGCGCGGCGCTTTCAGGAATCTCTACGCTACCCGCTCCCAGGTCGAGCTCATTCTCAATGACGACCGGGTTCACGGGGTCGCCCTGACGGGCTCGGAGGGCGCGGGATCGGTGGTGGCGGCGCAAGCCGGCAAGGCGTTGAAGAAGTCGACGATGGAGCTCGGCGGCGCTGACGCCTTCATCGTGTTGGCCGACGCCGACCTGGAGAAGACCACCAAATGGGCCGTGTTCGGTCGCCACTGGAACGGCGGCCAGGTCTGCGTCTCATCGAAGCGCATGATCCTCGTCGATCCCATCTATGACGAATTCCTCACCCGCTATCGCAAGGGTGTCGCCGGTCTCGTCGCGGGCGACCCGTTCGATCCGACCACGACTCTGGCGCCGCTGTCGTCGCAGGGAGCTGCCGATGAGGTGAGGGACAAGATCCGCGAGGCCGTCAAGCTCGGCGCAAAGGCCGAGGAGGTGGGACCGTCAGTGCCAAATCGAGGCGCCTTCGTGCAGCCGACGATCCTCACTGATGTCCGGGCAGACAATCCGGCGCGCCATTGGGAGTTCTTCGGACCGGTGTCGATGCTGTTCCGGGCCCAGGACGAGGACGACGCGGTGCGCATCGCCAATGATTCACCGTTCGGTCTCGGCGGATCGGTGTTCACCTCGAATCCGGCCCGGGGCACGGAGGTCGCCAAGCGGATTTCGACCGGCATGGTGTTCGTGAACCATCCGACCAAGGTCGAGGCCGATCTGCCGTTCGGCGGCATCCGGCGATCCGGCTATGGCCGCGAGCTGATCGGGCTCGGTCTGAAGGAATTCGTCAATCACAAACTGATCGACGTGGTCGACATCGACGCCCACTTCTGAGGATCTGCAGGCATCGTCTCCGCTCCGCCACGTCCCCCCCGCCGCGCGCCGTCGTGGCGGGGTCTCGATTCCCCCTCAGTGGAGGGCACGCGAAGTTGGTGCTAGGGCGCCGGGATCGACAAGAGGCTCGAAATGCTCCGGCCGCGGATGTCGTAGACCCGTGCGAATACGACATCGTCGCGCTTGATCTCGACCATGACCGGGGCGGTCAGTCCCTTGCAGTAGAACTCGCCGAGCGTCATGGCGAAGTCAGCACCATGGCTGTCCCAGCCGATCGTGAAGTCGGGGCCGAGCGCGACCTGGGCCGGTCGCTGCGGACCGCACACCGCGACCTTCCACTTGTGCCCGATCGGCGGCACTTCCTGGCGCTCGTCGAGCTGTTCCTTGAGGCCATCCGAGGCCTGCTTCAGCGCCAGCCCCCAATAGTCCAGCATGAAGCGCGTGTCGGCTTCGCGCACGGTTCCGGCGATGTAGTTGAAGTGGGTGTATTGATAAGGATGTAGCCGGATCATCTCCGCCAGCGGCAGCAGCAGGCCGAAACAGAACGCTGCGATCGCCACCGGCTGCCAGCTGCGCCGCTCGTCGGCGTTGAGCCAGGACAACAGCCAGGCGAAGGCGAGGCCGCCGAGCAGCGCCATCGGCGGGATCACGAACACGAAGTGACGGATGCCGTTGTAGAGCGCCGGACGTTTCACGATCGCGATCAGGATCGGCAGCGTCGCCGCCAAGGTCAGCATCAACAGGATGCTCTTCTGGCGGGCCGGCACGTCCGGTCGCGACAGCGACATCACCGAGGCGACGGCGCCGGCCACGAACAGCACGATCATCAATTCGGGCAGCTGCAGCGCGAACAGGGTCGGCAGATAGGACCAGGGCATGTCAGGCACCGAGACCAGCGCCCCGTCGAACATCTCCTTCCACGGCTTCTCGAAGAAATGCGAGAAATAGGTCAGCGCCCGGAATGGATTGGCCGGTTCGATGATCGACCACGGCCAGATCAGGCCCATGACCAGATAGCCCAGGATCAGGCCGGGGATCAGCACGTAGAGCACGTGGGCAAAGCGGCGGACCGCCTCGCGGGCGCCTTGTGTGCGGTATTCCTCCATGAACAAGGGCATGAAGCCCGCGACGGCGTAGACCACGGCCATGCCGCCCAGGATGCGCGAGCCGATCGCGAAGCCGGCGCCGAGCCCGAGGATCAGGATGGTGCGCGGCGAGGGATAGGGATATTCATCGGCCAGCCGGACGAGCCCCATCAGCAGCACCACCATGGCGACTGCGAACGGAGCATCCTTCGGGTTCATGAACATGTGGCCGTAGAAGATCGGGCACAGCGCCAGCAGCAGCAGGGCCGACAGGCCGGCCACGGCGCCACCGATGCGCCGCGCCAGGCGCCAGGTTACGCCTAGGCCGACAAGGCCGATGACGGCGCCGACCAGCCGGCGCGTCTCGAACAATTCCAACGGCAAAATCTTGTGCAGCAGCGCTGCAACCATGTCGAAGCCGCCGCCGTACATATACAGATTGGCAAAGGAGAGCGCCGCCGTGTCCCTGAAACCGGAACCGTACATGCGCAGCAAGAGATCGGCATATTCGGCGTGGGTGTAGTCGTCCCAGCCGAGGCCATAATCACGGAAGGTCAGTCCGGCGACCACGGTAACCGCGGCGAGCACGAACATCGCAAGATCGTCGCAAGTCCGCTCGAGTGAGCGCCGCGTCGGCGTCTCGAGGACCGAAGTGGTTATCGATGACATGGCTGATGATGACCCGGCGTCCCCTAACGACCCCGCTCCCGCGCTTCAGGCCTGTTTCCCCGACCTGCGTATAGCGCGTCCAGGTTTTCCAGGAATTGGAAATATGAGCTCACGCTTGTATTGCAGTGCAACATGAGTCAGATTTTCGTCTGCTTCGCGCCATATTGGCAAAGCCATATGAACGAGCGCTGAACCGTGCTGGCTCAGGAAACCACGAAGGAACCTCAATGGACTTCGAGGGTTGGCCGGAAGATAATGTGGCGGTATCGTGGCGCCGTTGTCGCGACGGATTGGGGGTCTGGAGCCCCCGGCCGAACTTCTGCTGCAAATTGTCGCGGGTTTCGACTAGAATCCGCATTCAAGGGACGCGGGCAACCGCAGCTATCTAATGTGATTTCGGTCGGCACGCCGTCCGGAACCAACGCATTAGGGGATGGGTTCGATGATGAGTGCCATGTTGGTCGCTGGGGCCGTAGCCGTTCTGGCGGGGCTCGGGGCGATCGCCTATGGAATTCCGTTCAAGGAGTTCAGCGTCGGCAGCACGCTGATCCTGTCGGGGACCCTTGGGCTCTGCAGCGGGCTCATCCTGTTCGGCCTGTCGGCCGTCCTCGGCGAGCTGAAGATCATTTCGAGCCGATTGCGGCAGCGGCCGGGGCCCGAGTCCGACGTCAGGCCCCTGCAGCTGCCCGGCATCGGCAGCAAGACCGAGCTCGAACCGCCACCGGTGCCGCCATCGGAGGACCTCTGGCGCGAGGGCGGATCGCCGCGCGGCCGTACTCGCATGCCGGAGCTGTCTAAGCCGCTGTCCTCGACTTTGCGAAGCGCCGAGCCGGAGCCGGCGGCGGATGAGCCGGCTGCAGAGCCGGCCGACCGGCCCAAGCGTAACCTGCTGTTTGCCTCGACATCCCGCAGAGAGCGGGAGCGGGCGGACAAGCGCAGCGCCGAGGCGCCGGTCCCCGATTTCCGGTCGCCGCCCCTGAGCGAGCCACTGCCCGTTCC
>JBARNF010000843.1:0-7099 GCA_049802835.1 Bradyrhizobium sp. | reverse complement strand
TGGGGTGAGGGGCAGACACACGGGTAGTGTGACTGGTGAGACCTGTACCACCTCACCCGGATTGCATCTTCGATGCAATCCGACCTCTCAGCGCGAGCGAAGCTCGTCGCGCCCCCGCAAGCGGGGCAGTATCGGCTTCGTCGCAGATCTCCCTGGAAATCAGCTCCTCAGTCCAGCAATCAGCCCGCAATCTCTACCACGATCCGGCCCGTCGTGACCTGGTCGCCCTCGACCACCTCGATCGCGGCCACCATCCCAGCAATGCCGGCCGTATGGACGTGCTCCATCTTCATCGCTTCCAAGGTGACGACCGGCTGTCCCGCAGCCACGGTATCACCCGCCTTCACCAGCACCGCGACGACGCGACCATTCAGAGCCGCGCGGACCTTGCCGTCGCCACCGGCAGCGGCTTTCGACTGCGGCGCCGCCAGCGTGAGGTCGCGGAGCACCAGCGTCCGGCCACGATGCTGAATGAAGAGCCGATCGCCCTCGCGTACGAAGCGCGCGCTCTCGGTGACGTCAGCGTGACGGACCCGAATGGCATCGCCGTCGAGCGAAACGATCTCGAAGCGATGCTCGGCGCCGTCACAGCTCACGCGATAGGTCCCGTCGCGCTCGCGCAACAGCTCGCACTCCCGAACCTCGCCGCCGACTTCGAAACGCAGCGGCGTCGCAAAGGCTGCCGCAAGCGAACGGCCGCCGCGGGAGGGGTGTGCGAACGGATGGCTGACCGAGAGCAACAGCGCGGCGAGCGCGAGGCCTGCGGCATCGAGCGCCGGCGCGCGCAGCTCATCACGATGCGCCGCGATGAATGCAGTGGTTGCCTTGCCCTGCGCAAACGACGGAAGCCGCAGGCAGGACATCAGAAAGGATTGGTTGGTCGCCACGCCCAACGCGATCGTCTGAGCCAGCCCGGCAAGGAGGCGCGCACGTGCCTCCTCCCGGGTCGCGCCATGGCTGATGAGCTTGGCGATCATCGAGTCGTAATACGGCGGGATCTCTGCGCCGGAGTCCAGCGCATGCTCGACGCGGATCCCGCCCGGCATCTGCCACAGCGCCATCCGTCCCGACTGCGGGATGAAGTCGTGCTCGGCATCCTCCGAGCACAGCCGCACCTCGATCGCATGGCCTGCGAAACGGATCTCCTCCTGCCGCAGCGGCAGCGGCTCGCCGGCGGCGACGCGGAACTGCCATTCCACGAGGTCGAGACCGGTGATGGCCTCCGTCACGGGATGCTCGACCTGCAGCCGGGTGTTCATCTCCATGAAGTAGAACTGGCCGTCGCCATCGAGCAGGAACTCCAGGGTGCCGGCGCCCTCGTAGCCGAGCGCCTTCACCGCCTGCACCGCCACCGCCCCCATGCGCGCGCGCAGCTCCGGCCCGACCGCCGGCGACGGCGCCTCCTCGATCAGCTTCTGATGCCGCCGCTGCACCGAGCAGTCGCGCTCGCCGAGATGGACGGCGTTGCCGCTGCTATCGCCGAACACCTGGATCTCGATGTGACGCGGATTCTGGATCGCCCTCTCCAGGATGACGGTGCCATCACCGAACGCGGCCGCCGCTTCGGAGCGCGCGCTGCGCAGAAGGTCGAGAAAAGAGTCCGCATCGGTCACCAGCCGCATGCCGCGGCCACCGCCGCCTGCGACCGCCTTGATCATCACGGGAAAGCCGATCCGCCGCGCCTCGCGCAGCATCGCCGCGTCGCTCTGATCGTCGCCCTGGTAGCCCGGCACGCAAGGGACGCCGGCGCGCTGCATGATTGCCTTGGCGCCGGCCTTGTTGCCCATCGCCGCGATCGATTGCGGGGACGGACCGATGAACACCAGCCCGGCGTCGTTGCAGGCCTGCGCGAATTTCTCGTTCTCGGCGAGAAAGCCGTAACCGGGATGCACGGCATCGGCCCCTGTGGCCTTGGCGGCGGCGGTGATAGCGGCGATGTTGAGATAGGACTGCGCCGGCGGCGGCGTACCGATGCGGACCGCCTGATCGGCGAGCCGGACATGCGGCGCGTCGCGATCGGCGTCGGAGTAGACCGCGACCACGCCATAACCGAGCCGCCGCGCCGTGCGCATGATCCGCAAGCCAATCTCGCCGCGGTTGGCGATCAGTACCTTGTGGAAAGGCCTGCGCTGCATCGTCGTCATCGCTCCGCTCATGGCCTGGACACCGAGAACTGCATGCGCTGCGGCTGGCGCGCCTCCGCCTCGCGGCAGATCGCCAGCACCTGCGACAGCACCGCGCGGGTGTCGCGCGGATCGATCACGCCGTCGTCGAGCACCCGCGCCGAAGTCGCGAACACGTCCATCTGGCTGTCGAACACAGAGATGATCTGCGCCTTCATCGCCTCCAACTTCGCGCGCTCGACTGGCTTGCCGCGGCGCGCGGCCGCCGCTTCGGTCACGATCGCCATGGTCTCGGCGGCCTGCTCGCCGCCCATCACCGCCGTCTTGGCGTTGGGCCAGGAGAAGCAGAAGCGCGGATGGAAGCCGCGGCCGCACATGCCGTAATTGCCGGCGCCGAACGAGGCGCCGCAATAGATCGTGATCTGCGGCACCGTCGCTGAGGTCACGGCCTGGATCATCTTGGAGCCGTGCTTGATCATGCCGGCCTCCTCATAGGCCCGGCCGACCATGTAGCCGGTGGTGTTGTTGAGATAGAGGATCGGCGTGCGGGTCTGGCAGCAGGCCTGGATGAAATGCGTCGCCTTGTTGGCGCCGGCCGGATCGAGCGGGCCGTTGTTGGTGACGATGCCGATCGCCTGGCCCTCGATGCGGGCATGGCCGCATACGGTGGCAGGGCCGTAGCTTGGGGCCATCTCGACGAAGTCGCTATCGTCGACGATGCGCGCGATCACCTGGCGCATGTCGACGGGGCGCTTGTGGTCGAGCGGCATGATGCCGAGCAGCTCCTCCTGGTCGTAGCACGGCGGCCTCGCCGGTGACGCGTCGTGCGACGGCCGGTCCCAATTGAGCTTGGACATAATCTCGCGCGCAATGCGCAGCGCATCGCGGTCGTCCTCGGCGAGATAATCACCGAGACCGGAGATGGAGGTGTGCATCTCGGCGCCGCCGAGCTCCTCCTCGGTCGCGATCTCGCCGGTCGCGGCCTTGAGCAGCGGCGGCCCGGCCAGGAAGGCGCGGGTGCGGCCGCGCACCATCACGATGTAGTCCGACAGCCCGGTCTGATACGCACCGCCCGCAGTGGACGAGCCGTGGGTCACAGTGACAACGGGAAGCCCCGCCGCCGACAGCCGCGCGAGGTTGCGAAAGATGTTGCCGCCGCGGACGAAATCCTCGACGCGGTAGCGTAGCAAATTGGCGCCGGCGCTCTCGACCAGTTGCACGTAAGGCAGCTTGTTCTCGAGCGCCAGCTCCTGGACGCGCAGGGTCTTGTCGAGACCGTAGGGCTGCAGCGCGCCGGCATCGATGCCGGCATCGCTGGCGGAGACCATGCAGCGCACGCCCGAGACGAAGCCGATGCCGGCCACGACGCCGCCGCCGGGCACGCTCTTCGCCGCATCGGGCACGTCGAACATGTAGCCGGCCAACGTCGACAGCTCCAGGAACGGCGCGCCGGGATCGAGCACCAGGGCCACGCGCTCACGCGGCAGCAATTGGCCGCGCTGGTGGAAACGCTCCTTCGCCGCGGCCGAGGCGTCGCGCGTCCGCGCCTCGAGATCGCGCATCCGCGCGATCAGGCCGAGCATGCCGTCACGATTGGCCTGGAAGGCGGCCCCGGTGGGGGGGATGGTGTTGTCAATGGTGGCCATAAATTTATGCTTTCGTCATTCCGGGGTGCGAGTGCGCAGCAAGATGGCCGAGCCATCTTGCTGCGCGGGAGCGAACCCGGAATCTCGAGATTCCGGGTCTGGTCCGCGCACAAAATGGCGTTGCCATTTTGTCGCGCGGACCATCCCGGAATGACGGGAGAACGTGATCATCACCGCTCACGCGCGCTCCGCCGCAAAGTGCGCGCCATAGGCCTGGCGCAGCTCGACCTTGCGCAGCTTGCCGGTGGCGGTCATCGGCATCTCCTCGAGCACGCGCACCAGCTTCGGGACCTGGAAGCCGCCGAGCGATTTGCGGCAATGCTCGAGCAGCTCCGCCTCGCTCGCCTGTGCGCCCGGCTTGAGCTTGACGAAGGCCGAGACCGCCTCGCCCCATTGCGGGTGCGGCAGGCCGACGACGGCGGCATTCTGCACCGCCGGATGCGCCAGCAGGGTCTCCTCGATCTTGACGGAAGCCACGTTCTCGCCGCCGGACTTGATCATGTCCTTCTTGCGGTCGAGGAACAGCACCTCGCCGTTGTCAATGACCGCGAGATCGCCGGTGTGGTGCCAGCCGAATTTCCGTGCGTCCTCGGTCGACTTCGGGTCCTTGTAGTAGCCCATCATCACGTTCGGCCCGCGATGCACGAGCTCGCCGACCTCGCCCGGTGGCAGCAGGTTGCCGGCATCGTCCATGATCGCGGTCTCGTTGACGAACAGCGACTCGCCCCAGTAGTTGCCGAAGCGGTCGAGCTGCACCTCGGGGCGCGACATCGTCGTCGCCGGATACATCTCGGTCTGGCCGCTGGTCAGCACGAAGTTCGGGCACAGCTCTTGAATCGCGCGCTCCAGCAGCGGCCGGCCCATCGGGGCCATCGTGTAGAGGCAGGTGCGCAAGTGAGAGAGATCGAACTCCTTGCGGCGCGGGTGATCGAGGATCGCCTGGTACATCAGCGGCAGGCCGACGAACACCGTCAGCCTATCGCGCACGATCGCCTCCATGCAGGCAACCGGATCGAAGCCGCGCATCAGCGCCATGCGGCCGCCGACCGAGAGATAGCTCAGCAGCAGCACATGGCCGGCACAGTGGAACAGCGGAAATTGCCCGGTGATGCCATCGTCGCGCGACAGCTGCATCTCGATACAGTTGCTCATCACGGCCATCACCACGGCGAGATGGCAGTGCATCGCGCCCTTGGGCCGCGACGTGGTGCCGGAGGTGTAGATGATCATCGCCAGATCGCGATCATTGATCTCGATCTCCGGCTCGATCTCCGAATGCCCCTGGATCAGGTCGTTGAAGCTGGCAAGCCCGGCCGTCTTCGCCGTGCCGGTGAGGTCGACCGCGATCAGCTCGACGCCGAGCTGCTCCAGGGCCGCGCGACGCTCAGGCTGTGAGTACAGGTAGTCATCGATAATGGCGAAGCGCACCTCGGCATGGCTGAGGATGTAGTCCATGTCGGCCGGTCCCAGCATGGTGTTGATCGGCACCCAGACCAAACCGGCACGATGGATGCCGAACAGCGCTTTGACGAACTCGATCGAGTTGTTGCAGACGGTCGAGATCTTCTCACCGGGCTTCAGCCCCTTGCCGACGAGGTAGTTGGCAAACCGGTTGGCGTCACGCTCCAGCTCCGTGAAGGTGACCTGGCGGTTGCCGTCGGTGATCGCGACACGCTCCGGGAAACGGCGTGCCGCGCGCTTCAGAAGATCGCCGATCGCGACCCGGCCGATGCGGCCGGGACCGGACACGCCGCCGGTAGCGTCGAGATTGGTCATTGGTTCAGTCCCTCCCCCCATCCACGTCATTGCGAGGAGCCGAAGGCGACGAAGCAATCCAGAGCGTCATACAAAATTCTGGATTGCCTCGCTTCGCTCGCAATGACGACACTGATGATCAATTCATCGTCCCGAACATCTGCCGCGCCTCGGCCGGGCTCGCGATCTCGCGCCCCGCACGCCGCGCACAACCCGCGATCGCCTCGATCAGTTGCCCGTTCGACGTCACCTTGGTGCCGTCGGCGAGATAGAACGCATCCTCGAGCCCGGTGCGCAGATGGCCGCCGAGCTCGGCGCAGCGCTGATGCAGCGGCCAGATCTCGGTCCGGCCGATCGCCGTGACCTGCCAATGCGCGTCGGGGAGCTTCAGCTTGAGCAGGATCGGCAGCAGCTCGGGATCGGCCGGCATGCCGGAGGCCACGCCCATCACGAAGTTATACTCCAGCGGCCCGCTGTACATGCCGGTCTGCCGGTACATGCCGACGCAGCGCACGATGCCGACGTCGAAGCACTCGAACTCCGGAATGGTGTGCACGTCCTTCATCGCGGCGAGATAGTCCTGGATCTTCTCGACCGAATTGTCGAACATCATCGGCGGCCAGGCCCAGCTGTTGTCGGCCTTGACCTTCAGATAGTTCAGCGAGCCGGCATTGCAGGCCGCGATCTCGGGTCGCGTCCCTCTGATACAGTCGAGCGCGCCCTGATAGTGCGGTCCTGATACGCCCGAGGTGTGATTGATGATCACGCCCGGACAGGCCTCGCGGATCGCCTGCTGGATCTCGCGGGAGACGTCGACCTCCCAGGACGGCAGATGCCCCTTGCCGGGGGCCTGCTGGCGCAGATGGATGTGCATGATCGACGCGCCGGCGTCGTAGGCACGCCGCGCCTCGCGCGCCATCTCCTCCGGCGTAACCGGCACGTGATGCTGCTTGGGGTCGGTGAGCACGCCGTTCAGCGCGCAGGTGATGACGGCCTTCTCGCTCATGGCACTCACTCGATGGGCTCGGCGCAACCGGCGCGCTGTGCTAGGCCCTATATGAAGCGCGGCACCTTCATCTGCTTGCGTTGACTGGCTGGTAGCAACCGGCTCGGCCGATATTGCCTTGCATCAAGCCCTTGGCCGGGCACAAGCGCTATCGGTTCAGTTCCCTCTCATCACGGGCCTTTCATGCCGAGCACCACACCACCGAAGTCGATCGTCGCGAACGGTTTGAGCGCCGCCGAGGCGGCGAAGCGCCTCGCAGCGGACGGCTTCAACGAGCTGCCGCAGTCCGGCAAGCGGTCGATCATCCGACTGATCGCGGACGTGCTCAAGGAACCGATGCTGCTTCTGCTGCTGGCGGGCGCCGGCATCTATCTCCTGCTCGGCGACACGGCGGAGGCGATGCTGCTCGGCGTGTTCGCGTCAGCGTCCGTCCTGATCACGATCGTGCAGGAGGCGCGCACCGAACGCGTGCTGGACTCGCTGCGCGACCTCTCCAGCCCGCGTGCGCTGGTGATCCGCGACGGCGCGCGCGTCCGCATCGCCGGGCGCGAGGTGGTGCGCGGCGACCT
>JBARNF010000842.1:0-6481 GCA_049802835.1 Bradyrhizobium sp. | reverse complement strand
CCCTGGTTGAGCGCGAAGGTGACATGGCCGGCGAGACAGATGTCGGCGATCGTCGGCGTATCACCATGGGCGAAGCGGCCGGTCGCTGCGTGGCCGGCGAGCTGCACTTCCATCGCGGCCAGCATCTCCGCCGCCCAGTGCCTGAGCCAGGCCGCACGCGCCGCGTCGTCGACGTGCAGCACCTCGGTGAGATAGCGCTGCACGCGCGGCGTCGTCAGCGGATGCGCGTCGCAGGCGATCATCGCCGCCAGCGCGCGCACGCGGGCGCGGCCTTTGGCGTCCTGCGGCAGCAGCGCCGGACCAGGAAACGCCTCGTCGAGATAGTCGAGGATCGCCAGCGACTGCGTCAGCACGGTGCCGTCGTCGAGCACCAGCGACGGCAGCGCCATCTGCGGGTTGAGCGCCGCGTAGGCGCCGTCACGATGCTGCCGGCGGTCGATATCGACCGCGACCTGCTCGTAAGGAATGCCCTTCAGGTTGAGCGCGATGCGCACCCGAAAGCTCGCCAGCGACCGCCAGAACGAATAGAGTTTCATGTGGGCTCCCTTGGCGGGCATCGCGCTCATCTCGCGCGACTTGTATCACGGAGACGACCGAAGCCCGCCCGCTGTCACTCCGCGCCCGGTGTGAACTCCTGGTCGGAGACGGCTGCGCTCTGCGGCACCTTGATCACGACCGCAGCGCGGTTGAGCGCCTGATGGCAGGAATTGCAGGCCGCGGTGAGGTCCGCATAGGACTTGTCGAAGCGGGCGACGTCCTTGAGCTTGATAGCCTGTGCGAGATCGTCGAACGGCTGCTGCGTCACCGCGGCAGTCATGTCGGCGAAGGAATTGCCCTCGACCTGCGGCTGCGCCCGACCGACGCGGTTGAACGCGCCCTTGAGATTGCCGAGCTCATAGGCGCCGAAGGCCCAATTGCCGCCGTGCGCGGCGATCCAGAGCCTGACGTGACGCGGCTGGACGGTCGCGATCATCAGGTCGCTGATGGTCGGCAGATAGGCAGGCGCAGGCGCCGGCGTTTCGGCACGCGTGCCGCCCACGGTGGCAAACATCGCGGCAAGACAGGCAAGCCCCGCGAGACCGACGGCAGCGAATGTCAGCTGCTTGCCGCGGCGGAGGTGTTTCGGACGCATCTTCGATTCTCCGGAAGGAAAACTTTAGAAACGTTCTAAGGAGACACCATCGCCAGCGCCAATCGCAATTGTTGATCGCAGCGATCAGAAAAACTTGATGGTCCATGCAGCGCGGCGCGCGCGCTCCGGACACACTATGCTGCTGTCCGGCCCCTTCGAGGCGCCAGGATGCTGGGGCGCCTGGGTGCCGTCACGCGCGTCCAATCGGGCGGGTAAGCACGAGCCCTGTAACGGACATGCCGGCAATCGCGGGGCGATCGTCATCAATCGCGACGCCCGCCGCGACGGCAAGGCAGCAGCGGATCACGCTTCGCCGATCCGCCTTCTGCCCTAGCTACAGCGGCAGAGAGTCGATCTCACGCGGCAGGCGGTGGCTCGGATGCCGACCGGCATGGCTGCGCGCCAATGCAGCGTCGATCAGCGAGACATCCAAAGCATCCCCGTTGCGAAACGCGATCAGCAATTCCTCGAGAGCCGCGTGGCCCGGCAATTTCGAGTCGCTGGCATAGAAATGATAGATCGATGCTCCGTCGGTAAACTCCGGCGATAGGCCGACGCGGGCATTGTACCTGTCGTGCATCACGCCCGGGGAAATCCCTAAGCTGCTCAGGCTATGATTGAAGGCCGGCTGATCGGCGAAATCGTTGCTCGACTGAAAGAACCGCAGCCAGTTTTCATGCCACGCGTTGCCGAGCTGGCGGGCGAGTGGCGTATCGCGCCAGAACACGACACCGCTGTTGAGATAGAACGGGAGCGGGTGAGACCAGCCGAGACGCTCGAATGCGGACGACGCCCATGACGGCAGGCCGCAGCCGTCTGGCTCTTCGGGACTGCGATCAATCGCTGCGCAGACGGATACGGTTCGTTCTCGAAAGAGCTGATCGAATCCCGCCACGGGAATTGCGTCGACGTCGAGGTAGAGAAAATCGCCCTCCATGAACTGGCGCGCCTGCGTCTTCGCGAACCGGCTCCGCGCTCCCATCTCACTCGGAAAGGTGCCGACTGAACGGATATTCTTCGCCAGATCATGATGCGCAAGCAGAGGAGCGATGATTGGAAGGCTTTGATCATCCGTGAGGATGGTGAGCTTGGCTGCTCCGTATATCTTCCTCAGCGCAAGAGCCGAGATCGTCAGCAAATCGATGTACCTGCGCTCACCATCGCTTGCGATGGCGAAGCAGACCTGAATCTGTCGTCTGGCTATGAGCTGGTAAAATCGGTTTACAATGATACTTCTTGCGTTTCCGATCACGACTTGCGTCCTTAGTGAGCAATCATTTCCAAAATGAGCTTCACTGTTCTGACGGATACATGTGTCGTCAAGGCCGCGCATGCGCGTCTGCATCCCACGCTACACAAAAGGTCCTCTTTACTTAGGAATTGCGTTTGCTGCCCCCGTCGGAGCGGTATGTCGCGACCATCGCTCGACGTGGGAAAGCGGAATGCGATGAGCGCGGCGGATCTCGGCGTGGGCTCCGCCGCACCGATCAGCTATGCTCCGTCAGCCCTCGGCAGCAGCACGATGGATGGCATGCTGGCAGAGTATGTGGTGCTGCAGGCAACCGCGCTGGTCTCCTTGCCGGAGCATCTCAGTTCGGTCGAAGCCGCGACCCTGCCCTGTGCTGGCGTGACCGCCTGGCATGGCCTCATCGCGCGCGGCGGGATGCGCAAAGGCGACGCGCTGCTGATCCAGGGCACCGGCGGCGTCGCGCTGTTCGGCCTTCAGTTCGCCACCGCGTTGGGCACGCGTGCGATCGTCATCTCCTCGTCGGATGAAAAGCTCGCCCGTGCCAGGGCGCTCGGAGCCTGGATGAGCTTTCTAGGGGCGACTCGTCCAGCGCTGAGCATTCAGAACAGGGCTACGACAAGTTGCATTTGAGGTTGATTCTAGGCTATGGCTTGCAAAACACCTGGGAAGCCATGCCCACTTACCAGTATCACCCTGATTTCCCGCAGAATTGCCCCCTACAAGGAAAGACCCCCGTGGGGACGATCTATCGAGCGGTAGAGAGCTTTCCGCCGACGGCGGATGACTTCCTTTCGGATATAGAACGAGGAACGCGCGGGGCCAAGAAAACAAGCTGCAAGCATTGGGGATGCTCCGTGTGGGAAACGATCCGGGCTGTCGAGCACGGGCGAGCGATCTATGATCATTTTCGCACCAGCTACATTCTGGTCGGTGATTTGGATCAGTCCGCGGGCGAAGTTCTAACTACACCCTCCAAGAAGCAGTCTGAGCATGCGACTTTCTGGAAAGTTCACAAGTTAGATGTATCAGGATTTTTCAAGGTTGCGCTAGAACCTGAGCTGCCGCAGCAAGACGATCCGTTAGGACCTATCTGATGTGGTCTATAAACGAACGGGCGCAACAACCGTGGACGGATCAAGCGATCGTCCCGACGGAGATCCTTTACGAGTTCGATGGCCCCCTTACGTTCATCGCGACATTCGGAATTTTTGAGGCGCTGTTCCACCACATTGGTCGGCGTGGGACATCGCATTTCTACGCCGTTGTCCAGCCCGCTCCCGAAGCCATTGACGCACTGAAATCCGGTGCATTGTCAGTCCGCGGAGCGCTCAACCGCGCCTCGATGTGGATTGTCGACTTCCAGCCTGATTTTACTGTCAAGAGGTACTGGGCATGCCGACAAGAAGATTTTCCGGAGAAGCTACTTCCAAAGCACAATGTAGCTCTGTTTTCGTACATGGACCAGGCGCCAGACAGCTTGGAAGAAGCAAATTCTTACTTCTCCATTGCGTTCGCGGGAGACGAGCTGACAAAAAAAAGCATTCCTTTCAGTCTGCTTAAATCGCTTATCGACGACTCTTACGAAGCGGCGCGGCGCCTGCTTAGTCCAGTTTTCATGGTCGGCGCTAAGAGTGGCACGTTCGATTTTCCTGCTCAGGCCGTGCCGGGCAGCCTCATTTTGATACTTGAAGAGCCGCTAATCAATAACGCGCGCCTCCGACAAAGGACCGCGGATGCACCCGTGTCCGTTGAGGACGCGCAGGCTTCCTTTGAAAAGCAGCGGGATACGTTCTTTGATGAAACCAAAGAGCTTGTCGCTGCGGCGGAGGCCGGCAACGTGTCCGACGCCCTTGCAGAACGACGATTCGCGCTGCTTGATAACTTGCAACAAATCATTCCGTCAGACCAAAGCCGAATCGATCGCGTAATGTTTTCTGCACGCAGTGCGGGCGGCATATTGTCGGTGTCTGTTAATGAGCGCGCTGGCACTACGCTGCATAGGGCTTTCAAGAGGATCGAGCGGCAAGCGGTGACTGATGTGGGCAGAGTTGAAATTGTGAACTCGCCGAGCAAGACCTTCGTTTATCGATCCTCTCGGGGCAAGCAAGTTACATGCACCATTCCGCCAGATGTATTCCAACGCCTCGAAGAAAATGGACAGCTTCGCATAGGCGCAATCGTTCGAGTTAAGGGACATCTCACCAAAAGACCACAGCGAGACCTCATGTCTTCCGACATGGACCCAGAACTCGCGATGCCGCCTCCTCCCAAGAGAAACTTACCTTAAGGTTGACCTACCCATCTATTTTCTATCTAACGGCAGTTTGCGTCTCGTGGGGTTTTGCTGTGAGGGTCATGAGGCCAAAACTCTTGACCGCCTAGAACTGGAGTTTTGCGGCTCTATCATCATGACGGGCCGGACGCGCCATCGCGGCCTTGCAAAATAGGCATCAAGTCGACCGCGGTTTTATTATTCGACTCGTCCGGCAGCTACTAGCCATAACAAGATACTCGCCCAAGTAGACAGCGCGTTATTGAGTGCGACGTGCAGCATATCAGCAGACGGCTTATTCTTCGACAAAGTCGCCGATACCCTCCTGAGGGGTCGCCCAGCTTCATGCAGCAGGGAGCCACGCCATGAAAGTTCTACGATGGATCGAGCGGATCGCACATTCGCTCGGCCTCCTGCTTGCCATAATCGCCATCGTGGCGATCGGAGTAATTATTGGTCGCCCTTCGGAGAAAAGTGGCAACCAACCAAACTTTGCAGGCATCGAGCAGCAGCAGAAACGCCTCGCAGTTTTCCTCGATGGCACATGGAACAGCGTCAACAGTAATACGAACGTCTGGCGTATGCGCGCCCTGTGCGCAGCGAGAAGCAAAGATGGTAGGCCCCAGCTCATTTACTATGAGGTGGGCGTCAACGGATTCTTGGGCGGCGTTTTTGGCCAAGGACTCGATGAGAACATCCGCCTTGCTTACGAGTGGCTTGTCGAAAACTACAAGGAAGGAGATGAAATTTTCATCTTCGGTTTCAGCCGGGGCGCCTTCACGGCCAGAAGCCTCGCCGGCTTGATTGCCATCGATGGCATCCTGAAAGCAGGCTCACCCATTGGCGTAACCGAATTGTTTGATCGTTACAGAAGGGGAGACGAGGAAAGTATCTGGACGTTGAGGGAGAAAGAAGCGGCAGGAGATATCGGCAAGTTGACGGACCAGGAGAAGTGGCTGCTCAAATATTCCCAACCGGCGAAAGTGAAGGTAGTTGGAGTGTGGGATACTGTCGGTTCAGTCGGATTGGCGGCTGGCAATATTCCGGGCATCAGCCGTCCTACGTTCGATTATCTGCAGACAGGCTTACGCATCCACATCCTTAACGGCTATCACGCCCTTGCCATCGACGAGCACCGCAACGACTTCGCTCCGACGATATGGGACGTTCGTCACCCGAAAGATCAAAACGCAGTCGTTGCAGCGCCGCGCCAGGTCTCCAACGTTGAGCAACGCTGGTTTGTAGGCGCCCACGCGAATGTTGGGGGCGGCTATCAGACGGACCTTCTTGCTCAGTCTCCTCTACGCTGGATGATGAAAAAGGCAGAATCACAAGGACTTTCGTTCCGATCCGAGGTCGAGCTTGATGGGGATGCGGTGACAGCACCGATCGCCGACTCCTACAAGTCGTTTGGCTCAGGATTGTACTCTCGGATCTCCCCGCCGCTTTATCGCACCATCGGCCGAGAACCGGACGTTCGGGATGACGGAAGCCACATCAACGTCAATGAGACGATAGACGCCAGCGTTTTCGAGCGCTGGCGTGCTGATCCATCGTATCGGCCGGCGAACCTCGTCGAGTGGGCGCAGCGCAAAAAGGTTGATCCCGCACAGTTTCAAACTGCCGTTCGGGCTGACGATCCTCGCGTCGCCGTGCCGGCCCCTTAGGCTCGGATCAAATGAGGATGGCGAATGTTTGCGTCTGTGACCCTTTTTGGAGCCACAAGACTAGGCCTGCCGCACCCTAAAGATTCTTCTTTCCTTTTTTCCGAAATCATGTATATCTTTCCCCGTCCTGCTTCCGCCGGAGGGGCGTGTCGCGACCGTCA
>JBARNF010000841.1:0-6412 GCA_049802835.1 Bradyrhizobium sp. | reverse complement strand
TGGCCGACCGGGTCGGGCGCGACTACACCACCGTCAGCCGCCAGGTCGCCAAGCTGGAGGCCCTTGGTTTGGTCGAACGCCGCGACAGTGCGGCCGATCGCCGCGTGCGCGAGGCGGTGATCACGCCCAAGGGCAAGGCGATGACCAACCTGGTCGACGCCGCGCGCGAGCGGATCGGCCGCGCCATCTTTGCGAGCTGGGATGCGCACGAGATCGACGAACTGGTGCGTCTGACGCGGAAGTTCGCCGATGCGGTGAAGGACGAGCCGCCGGCCGGGGCGTGAGGCCGTGCGACTGGCTAATTCGCATTGCTGTGGCAGCTCGCGGTGCGGGTCGATCACGAACCGAAGCGTCATGTGAAATATTTTTATGACATATGTTTGAGACGATTGACGCTGGCGCTCTCTACCCGTAAGAAAATCCTGACAGGTGGAGTGCGGCGCGTGCCGAACACGGGCGATCAACTGCTGGACAGGCTGGCGGCGCTGGCCAACCCGCATCGGCTGCGGGTGCTGGCGGCGCTTCAGAGCAAGGGGCGGACCTATGTCAGCCAGCTCGCGCGAGAGCTCGGGATCAGCCGGCCCTTGCTGCACCTCCATCTCCGCAAGCTCGAAGAGGCGGGACTCGTCACCAGCCGGCTGGAGCTGTCCGCCGACGGCAAGGCGCTGAACTACTTCGAGGTCGCTCCGTTCGACATCGTGCTCACGCCGTCCTCGATCGCCGAGGCGGCGCAGACGCTGACCATCATTCGACCCTCCATGAAACCGGAAGGAGACCCTCATGGCTGACAAGGCCGCCATCTTCCTGCTGGTGACGATCCTCGTGCTCGTCACCATCATCCTGGTGTTTGCGATGAAGTATTTCGCGGCCGCCCGTCAGGCCGGACTGCAGGTCGCGACCGCGGAAAGCTATCGCGCCCTGACCGAGAGGGCCGTGCAGGCGCAGGAGACGAGCGCAGAGCTGCTCGCCGCCCTGAAGGGCAGTCTCGGGCAGATCGAGCTGCGGCTCGCCCAGGTCGAAAAGGTGCTGAAGGAGGTCGAATGATGACCCCTCACCATCGGGCGGAGGAATTGGCGGAGCTGAAGCGGATGCGCGCGATCTCGCTGATCGAAGGCAGCACATTAGTGCTGCTGGTGCTGGTGGCGGTGCCGCTGAAGCACTTTGCCGGCCTGGCCATCGCGACCCGGATCATGGGGCCGATCCATGGCCTCGCTTTCCTGGCCTACATCTGGATGCTGATCCAGCTTGCAACCAGTGGCGGCTGGCCGAGGGCGGAGATCATCCGGATGGCGGTGGCTGCGCTCGTGCCGTTCGGTGGCTTCGTCAATGCCCGCGTTCTGGCACGACGCGGGACACGGCTGGCGGCGCCATGATCTATGTTTGGCTGAAGGCGCTGCACGTCGCCGCCGTGCTGTGCTGGAGCGGCGGGATGCTGGCCGCGGCGGTGACCATCGCTGCGCATGCGGTCAGGACCGACGCGGCAGGCGGCACGGCAATGATCGAGACCGTCGGCCGCTGGGACCGGCGGGTCACCACGCCGGCCATGCTGATCGTGTGGGGCGCAGGCCTTGCCCTCGCCATGCAGGGCGCATGGTTCGGGTCGCTTTGGCTGACGGTCAAGCTCGTTATCGTGGTCGGGCTGTCCGCGCTGCACGGCGTGCTGGCGGGAACGCTGCGGCGGCTTGCCCGCTCGGATGCGGCGGTGCCGCGCTGGTTTTCTCATGTGCCGCCGCTGATCGCAGCCGGCGCCACGGCGATCGCTGTTCTCGTCGTCGTCAAGCCGTTCTGAGCGGCTGGCGCGGACGGGAGGGGGCACTCCGTCAGTTGGCGTTGCTGTGGAAATACTCGAAGATCTTGCGCGCGCTCTCGGCCGAGACGCCTGGCACCTTGCCAAGGTCGGTGATCGACGCGCGCTCGATTTCCTTCAGGGTGCCGAAATGATGCAGCAGGGCACGCTTGCGCGATGGGCCGATGCCCGGGATCTCCTGCAGGCCGGCCTCGCGAATGTCCTTCTTGCGCAGCTTGCGGTGCGAGCCGATCACGAAGCGATGCGCCTCGTCGCGCAGCCGCTGGATGAAATACAGCACGGGGTCGCGCGGCTCGAGCTTGATCGCCTCGCGCTCCGGAATGAACAGCGTCTCGCGGCCGGCGTCGCGGTCGGGGCCCTTGGCGACCGACATCAGCGCGACGTTGGTGACGCCGAGCTCGGTGAAGATCTCGCGGACGGCATTGAGCTGGCCGCGGCCGCCGTCGATGATGACGAGATCGGGCCATTGCGGCGTGTCGTCTTCCTTGGCGGCGCGCGCGACGTCCTTCTCCGACGGTGACACCAGCCGCTTGAAGCGGCGCTGCAGCACCTCCTTCATCATCGCGTAGTCGTCGCCGGGCGTGAGCCCTTCCGACTTGATGTTGAACTTGCGGTACTGGTTCTTCATGAAGCCGTCGGGGCCGGCGACGATCATCGCGCCGACCGCGTTGGTGCCCTGGATGTGGCTGTTGTCGTAGACCTCGATGCGCTTCGGGATCTGCGGCAAAGCGAGCGTCGCGGTCATCGCCTCGAGAAGGCGGCTCTGCGTCGCCGTGTCCGCGAGCTTGCGCCCCAGCGCCTCGCGCGCGTTGGTCAGCGCATGCGTCACCAGGTCCTTCTTCTCGCCGCGCTTCGGCGTGGAGACCTCGACCTTGTGGCCGGCCTTGACGCATAGCGCCTCGGCGAGCAGCTCGGCCTCCTCGATCTCATGCGACAGCAGCACCAGCTTCGGCGGCGGCTTGTCGTCGTAGAACTGCGTGATGAAGGCGGACAGCACTTCTTCCGGCAGGTAGCTCTTTTCCGCGCGCGGAAAATAGGCGCGGTTGCCCCAGTTCTGGCCGGTGCGGAAGAAGAACACCTCGACGCAGGAATAACCGCCCTCCCGGTGGATCGCGAACACGTCGGCCTCCTCGACCGTGCGCGGATTGATGCCCTGCTGCGACGAGATCGCCGACAGCGCCGCGAGGCGGTCGCGGTAGACCGCGGCGGTCTCGAATTCGAGCTCGTCCGAGGCCTTCTCCATTTCGCCTGCGAGCAGTGCCTTCACCGCCTGGCTGCGGCCGGACAGGAAGTCGGTCGCCTCGCGCACCAGCTCGGTATAGCCGGGGAAGTCGATCTCCTGGGTGCACGGCCCGGCGCAGCGCCGGATCTGGTGTAGCAGGCAGGGGCGGGTGCGGCTCTCGAAGAACGAATCGGTGCAGGAGCGGATCAGGAACGCGCGCTGCAGCGCGGTGATGGTGCGGTTGACCGCGCCGGCCGAGGCGAACGGGCCGAAATAGCGCCCCGGACGCGACTGCGCGCCGCGGTGCTTGAGGATCTGCGGCGCCCAATGGTCGCCGGTGATGAGAATGTAGGGGAACGACTTGTCGTCGCGCAGCTGCACGTTGAAGCGCGGCTTGAGCTGCTTGATCAGGTTGGCTTCGAGCAGCAGCGCTTCGGTCTCGGTGGTCGTCGAGATGATCTCGACGGTCATGGTGGCCGCGATCATGCGCAGGATGCGCGCCGGCAACGGCGCATTGGCCCGGGCATACGACGACAGGCGCTTTTTGACGTTCTTGGCCTTGCCGACATAGAGCACGTCGCTGGCCGCATTGAGCATGCGGTAGACGCCGGGCGAGGTCGGCGCCAGCCGCACCGCGTTCTCGATCGCGGCGTGGCCCATCGCCAGCGGGCCCTCGCCGACCGTCTCCAGGCTCTCTTCCGTCAATTCCGGCAGGCGCGCATCGTCGTCCTCGTCGGCGGTCGCGGCGGCGGGATCGAGGTCGGACGTGTCGATGGCCTCGGGCGGCAGGTCGGCGGTGGCGCCAGGCCGGCTCGCGGGCGCCTTGGGTGGATCGGAGCTGTGGGTGGTCATGGCACGCAAATTAAGCGCTGGGGGTCGCTCCCGCCAGCTTGCGGTGACGCCATGCACAGGTCAGGCGGTAACGCTTGGTTAAGCACATTAATCGACGGGTAACCGGGCTTAACAGCGGCTTAACCTAAAACTCTCGATAAATGCTCACGAAAAAAGACGGAGTTCCGTAACCATGCCGGCCCGCGCACCACGTTGTGCGGCGCATGCCCCGGCTGGGAACGGCGAGTTGCGTGGAGTGTGCGATGAGAAGGCTGGTTGTCGGTGCGGGCGTCGGAGTTGCAGCTTTGGGAGCTGCCGCCTTGGGATCGGTGTCGGCGCAGGCGGCCGATCTCAACTACGCGCCCCGCGCACCCTATACCGTGAACCAGCCGCTCAATGCCTACAGCTGGGCAGGGCCCTATCTCGGCGGTACGCTGGGCTATGAATGGGGCACGGTCGGCAACAATTCGACCAAGCCGTCCGGCCTCATCGGCGGGCTGACCGCGGGCTACAACTGGCAGACCGGCCCATGGGTGTTCGGCGCCGAGGGCGACATCAACCTCAGCGGCGCCAACGACACCTTCGCGCCGTGGAAGTTCTCGAACCCCTGGTTCGGAACCTTGCGTGGCCGCGCCGGCTACGCCTTCAACAACATCCTGTTCTACGGCACCGGCGGCCTCGCCTTCGGCACCCTGCGTGCCGAGACCTTCGGCCTGTCGGAATCCCACACCACGGTCGGCTGGACGCTCGGTGTCGGCACCGAGTTCGGCCTGGCGCAGAACTGGACCGCCAAGATCGAGTATCTCTATGTCGATCTCGACAGCAGCAATTTCGTGATCACGGGGGCGAAGAACGACTATCGCTTTGGATTGGTGCGCGCAGGCATCAACTTCCATTTCTGATAGCAGGAATAAAAAAGGTCTAGGAAGAAGAAACGTCGACACCACGACTCCCGGCCGCTCGCGCGGCCGGAATTTTTTTGTCGCGTGCACAGCCGCATGGACGCGTGCGCGGTCCAGGCTGGACAACGCCTCGCATCCGGGCCGGCGCCGCTGCCGGCAGCTTCACGGACAGGATTGACGGACAGAATTGAATGGTCGCCGAGGCGCCCGCGTCGGGCGGCCGCGCCGGTGGGCGCGACCGTCGCCGGCGGGCCTGCGCTACGACGACAGAACGAGGTTCACCGCTTTGGGACCCTTGCCCTTCTTGTCTGGCTCGACCTCGAAACTGATACGCTGTCCTTCGGTCAGATCCTTCAGGCCCGCGCGCTCCACCGCCGTGATGTGCACGAACACGTCGCGTCCACCGTCATCCGGCTTGATGAAGCCGTAGCCGCGCTCGCCATTGAAGAATTTGACTGTCCCAGTCATGGCCATCGGGAAACTCCTCCCCCGCATTGCTTCCTCCACTGCGCACTTTGCGCAGCGTCCGACCGGACATCACTTTGATCGGAAAGCGTTGGCCACCTTAACGACCAGCGCTCGCCACGCCGGATCGTCGGATCTTGTTAGGCCTTGATCACCCCGCCGCAACCATTCGCGGAAGCGGAACGTAAAGCCAGTCTTACAATCAAGCACCTTAATACGGTTCCGCGCCGATTGACTACGTCTTTTCGACTAACACCGCGGTCAAGCTTTGGGGACCTCCAGCCGGAAGCGCGCGGCGCCACCTTGCCCGAGCGGCTTCTGCAACTCGGGCAGGATCAGCCTGAGCTCGTCATGCAGAGTCCAGGGCGGGTTGACGACCAGGAGCCCGGTCGAGGTCAGCGCCTCGCCTTCGACCTGCGGTGCAACGCTGAACTCGAGCCGCAGCACCTTGCCCGGCGGCTTGGCAGCCGCTGCGAGATCGGCGACGCGCTCGGCCAACTGCTCGGTCGCGCGCCGGCTCTTGGCGGGGTACCACAGCACGTAGATACCAGTCGGCCACTTCACGAAGGCGCTCGCGAAGCGGTCGGCGAGGCGCTCGAACTCATCCTTCGCCTCGAAGGCCGGGTCGATCAGCACGACGCCGCGACGCTCGTTCGGCGGCACGAAGGCGGGCAGGGCGACCCAGCCGTCGAGATCGACGACGCGGGCCTGGGTATCGCGGCGCAGCGCATCGATCAGCTGCTTGCGTGGAACGGGCGCCAGCTCGCACAAGGTCATGCGGTCCTGCGGCCGCAGCAGCGCGCGGGCAATCAACGGCGAGCCGGGATAGGCGACGAGCTCGGCCTTCGGATTGAACGATCTGATGATATCGAGGTATGGCGACAAGAGTGCATAGGCCTGCTCGGAGAAGCGCGCCTGCAGCACGCGGGCGATGCCGGTCAGGAATTCGCCGCTGCGCGTCGCCTCGTCGCCGGTGAGATCATAGAGGCCGGCGCCGGCATGGGTGTCGAGGACCCTGAATGCCGCCGGCTTGTCCTGCAGATAGACCAGGATGCGCGTCAGCACGATGTGCTTGATGACGTCGGCGAAGCCGCCGGCGTGAAAGGCATGTCGGTAGTTCATGGGGTCCGAGTTACGCCGTTCCGGGTCAAAAGGGTACCCTCTCGATAGCAACGGGGACGGCGT
>JBARNF010000840.1:0-3790 GCA_049802835.1 Bradyrhizobium sp. | reverse complement strand
GCATGTATAGGCGCTCATCACAGACAGCGCGACTCGTGGACCCCCACCCCCGTCCCCTCCCCGCAAGGGGGAGGGGAGCCGACCGTCGCCGGGGCGAGAGCTCGAATCGAACGGCGGTCGGCGGCAGCCGGAAGCATCAGATCCAACGCAAAAGGGCGCGCCAAGCGCGCCCCTCAACAGCAGCAAGCAAAGCCAGCTCAGAACCGCTTGACCTCGATGTTGTACTTCTTCAGCGCGTAGCCGATCTGGCGCGGCGTGAGTCCGAGGAGACGCGCGGCCTTGGCCTGGACCCAGCCGGACCGCTCCATCGCCTGCACGATGCGGTCGCGCTCCGGCACGGCGCCGCCGTCCATTGCCTCGGAGAACTCTGCGTCATCGGCGTCGATCGCCGGCAACTCGACGGGGGTCTCGAGCGGCGCCGAGGGACGCGGCAGGATCGGCAGCGGCACCATCGGCTGGGCGCGCGGCGGTGGCGGCGTCACCGTGTTGCCCTTCCACAGGATCGCCGACATGCACTCGTTGCGGCTGCAGGCGAAGTCGTCCATGCCGATCGAGGAGCCGGTCGCCATGGTCGCCGTCCGCTGCACGCAGTTCTCGAGCTCGCGCACATTGCCGGGAAAGCCGCAATGCATCAGCACCTCGATGGCGCTGACGTCGAACGTCAGATCGCGCTCGTTTTCGCAATTGAACCGGCGCAGGAACTCACGGGCCAGCTGCGGAATGTCGCTGCGCCGCTCGCGCAAGGGCGGCAGCTTGATCGGCACCACGCTGATCCGATAGTAGAGGTCGGCGCGAAACTCGTTGCGCGACACCGCCTCTTCGAGATTGCGGTTGGTCGCAGTGACGATGCGCACGTCGACCTTGATGGTCTGGTTGCCGCCGACGCGCTCGAACTCCTGCTCCTGCAGCACGCGCAGCAGCTTGGCCTGGAACGCGGGCGAGATCTCGCCGATCTCGTCGAGGAACAGCGTGCCCTTGTCCGCCAGCTCGAAGCGGCCCTTGCGCGAATTGATGGCGCCGGTGAAGGCGCCCTTCTCGTGTCCGAACAGCTCCGATTCCAGAACGGTCTCGGGCAACGCCGCGCAGTTGATCTTGATGAAGGGCCGCTTGGCGCGGTTCGACAATTCGTGGATCGCCTTCGCGACCAGCTCCTTGCCGGTGCCGGACTCGCCGCGCAGCAGCACCGGCGCGTTCGACTTGGCGACGACATTGATCTTATCGAGCAGCGCGCGCAGCGCCGGGCTGTCGCCGACGATGCCGTCGACCAGCACCTTCTTGCGATCCTTCGGCACAGGCTTCAGCTCGGACAGCTCCTTCTGCAGCCGGTGGCTTTCCGCCATCAGCCGTTCGCGGTCGCGCGCGACGACGCGATGCAGCTTGATGGTCTGGCCGATCAGGTTGGCGACCATCGTCAGGAAACGGACATCGGAGTCGAGCCTGAACACGGCGCGGCCGTCCCAGACACGATCGATCGTCAAGGTGCCGACGACGCGCTGATCGATCCGGATGGGAACGCCGAGGAAGGACACCCGGACGTCGGCACCGGCGCCGAGCGTCGCCGCGTCGGCCAGGCTGAAGGAGGGATGATCGGCGACGTTCTCGGCGATCAGCGGCACGGCGGTCGCCACGATCTGATCGATCGCCTTCTGCGGAAGGCGTTCGCGATAGCGCTGGTCGCTGCCCTCGCTCCAGCCCGCCCCGACCGCAAGATCGGGGATGCCGTCATCGGCGAGCAGCGAGACGACGCCATGACGCATCTGCATGAACGATTGCAGGAGGTTCACGACGTTGGCCAGGGTGATCTCCAGCCGCGTCGGCGCGGCGAGAATCTTCGAGATCTCGAAAATCCCGGTCAACGCGATCTCGCTGAGCGGTATCGGGGCTGCGTTGGACCTGACGTCCTGAGCTTCGACCTGACGTGTTTCCATGTGGACCATGGTCGCTTCTCTGATAGTCACGGACGCTCCTTCAGACCGCTCGTGTTTGTAGGTGTTCTAACATCCTCCCCCAACTGCGGATGATTGTCGTGCCTAACTTTGCTGCATTGCCGCAGAAGTAGTGGGCACAGACGGAACAGAAAAGCTGCAGCACTTCATGGTGTTAACAAATTAGTTTGCACCCCGCGCAACGCGTGCGCCGCACCGCCTTGCGGGCGGAGCGTCAAGCGAGCCTGGCAATTTCGTCTTGTCTTATTCGTATTGACTTACCTACACCTGATGTTCAAACGCCGCGCCCCTGTTGCGACAGGATCGCAAACGACGAAACTGAACACAAACTTTCCACTCCAAAGGGTGGCACCCGGATCGCCCGGCTGCCACATGCGCGCATCGTCTCTTCACGTCAACGTGTAGACAGAGCCGTGGTCCGATCGACCTACAGGTGCTGCCCCCCGTTGATCTGGATCTCCTCGCCGGTCACGTAGCTCGCGGCGTCCGAGCAGAGGAAGAACAGCACCTTGGCGACCTCTTCCGGCGCACCGATCCGGCGCATGGGAATCAATGGCGAGAACCGCGCCTCGGTCTCCGGCGACACCATCTCGGTCTTGATCTCGCCGGGCGCGATGGCGTTGACGCGAATGCCATGCGGCGCGAAGTCGTGCGCCATCTCGCGGGTCAGGCAGGCGAGCGCCGCCTTGGAGGTTGCGTAGGCCGTGCCGGCGAAGGGATGCACGCGGGTGCCGGCGATCGACGTCACGTTCACGACAGCGCCCTGCCCGCGCTTCAGCTCCTCGAACAGCCCGCGCGCCAGCAGGATCGGGCCGAGGAAATTGACATGGAAGACGGTCATCCAGGTCTCGACCGGGGTCGAGAGCGAGTCGAGCCGGCCGCCGTCGCCGGTTTTCGGCGAGATCGCGGCGTTGTTGATCAAGGCATGAAGCGGCGCACCGTCGAGCTTGCCCTTGATCTCCGCAATCGCGCGCGGGATCGCCGCGCGATCGCTGAGGTCGAACTGCACGTGGTTGTCGGCGCCGGAATCCCAGGGACAGCGCCCGCCGTCGAACGGCTGGCGTGAGCAGGTGAGGATGCGCCATCCCGCGTCGGAGAACAGTTTCGCCGTCGCATGCCCGATGCCGCGCGAGCCGCCGGTCAGCACCAGCGTCTTCTGCTCGGTCCGCCCAGGCCGTTCCGCCGCAGCCACGTCCTGGTGGAACGGGCACGACGCGGCTGGCGCTGCCGCATCAGCGGCGGACTCGCGGACGTCCTGGTCGAGATCGAGGCTCACCTCATGCCGTCCTGATCATGCGCCGATCGGCCATTCGGGCCTCGGCTGCGGGATGTTCGGCCGTTGCATTTCACCCATCCGAAGCTAGGCCAAGCCGTCCACGGCGCGAAACCGGCCCGCGGTATCGCCATGCAGCGGTTCTGCAGAATCCGGGCCAGTGAAATTCACCCGCAAAACCGCATCGCCCTGTCGCGTTCGCGACAAGTTGGCCGATTCAGCACCATGTCCGGCGTCGGCTTTCCGCCGCGCCGATCGCAAGGCCTTCAAACGATTGCCTTTTTTAAAGGGCCTTGGCGATGGTCCAACTCTTGCTCGACGAGCAGGCCATCCGAACCGGAATCAGGCTTTCCGGTCTCACGAGAAAGTCAGCCGCGAGACACCAACGCTGTATGGACCAAGACATGGGGACGAATGCAGCACTCGGCTTCGCGGTGGTTTTGGGGACCAACGAGACGGCCTCGGCGCTCGGCGTGCACCTGCATCGCGCCGGCTATTGCGTCGTGCTGTCGCACGACCCCAATCCGCCGGTCATGCGCCGCAAGATGGCGTTCCACGATGCCCTGTACGG
>JBARNF010000839.1:0-2813 GCA_049802835.1 Bradyrhizobium sp. | reverse complement strand
ACCGGGACCTCGCCGTGGCGATGCGCCGGCAGCGAGATGGCGCAGCCGTCGATCATGTTGATGAAGGTGCAATTGCGCAACGCGCGGATGTTCTCGCGCGCGAAGACCTGGTCGTCGGCAAGGTCGGCAATCCTGGGCGGCGCATTGGCGGTGGTCGGCATCACCAGCGCGTCGTAAGGCGCGATCCGCGCCGCGGCGCGCGTGACCAGCGAGCGGCGGCCGTTCAGCATCTCGATGTAGTCAGGCACCGTGATCGCCTCGCCGCGCATGATGCGGACGGAGACGCGCGGATCGTAGACGTCGCCCTTGGCTGTGAGCAGCAAGCGATGCCAGGCATAGCTCTCGGCGGCGGCAAAGCCACCCTTGGCACCGATCATGCCGACGTCGAAAAATTCCGGGAATGCGATGCGCTCGATCAGCGCGCCCTGCCGCGACAAGGTTTCGAGCGCACGCTCGAATGAGTCAGCCACTTCGGCATCGAGCTCGTCGAGCACGATCGTCGTGGGCACCGCGAGCCGCAGGCCCTTGACCGGGCGCGCTGCCAGTGGCCTGACCGGCTCGTCGGCCAGCACGGAATCGAGGACCGCGCAGCATGCGACCGTGTTGGCGAGCGGACCAAAACTGTCGAGCGAGGTCGACAGCGGCACGCCACCGTCGAGCGGCACGCGGGCCTGCGTCGGCTTGAAGCCTGTGATGCCGTTGAAGGCGGCCGGGATGCGGCATGAGCCGCCAGTGTCGGTGCCGAGCGCGCCATAGGCCATGCGGTCGACGACCGAGACGGCGGCGCCCGACGACGAGCCGCCGGGCACATGGCCGACGTCGCGCTTCCAGGCGCTCTTCGGCGTGCCGAAATGCGGATTGATGCCGATGCCGGAATAGGCGAACTCGGTCATGTTGGTGCGGCCGATCACGATGAAGCCGGCCCGGCGCAGCCGCGCCACGACAGGCGCATCGGCCTCCGCGGGCGCGGAGTCCTCCAGGGCGCGTGAACCGGCGCGCGTCACCTGGCCCTTGATGTCGAACAGGTCCTTGACCGAGACCGGAATGCCGGCGAAGGGCGACGGCGCCGCATTTGCCTTGCGCAAGGCGTCCATGCCGTCGGCCGCCGCCAGCGCTGCCTCCTTGTCGACATGAATGAAGGCGCGCTGGCCCTCACCGGCGGGATCGACGATCCGGGCGAGACACTCCTCGACCAGCTTGCGCGCGGTGGTGCGGCCGGCGGCGAGATCGTCAGCCAGCACGGCGAGGGTCGGATTTGCAGAGGTCATGGCGTCCTATCGCGTGTGATCGGCGGCGTCGGCCGCAATGTCCAGATCGAGCAGCGCGGAACTCAGGGACTTGCCGTGGGCATCCAGCGCCAGCGAGCGGGTCACCCCGCCGCCGAGCGCCCGGCTCATCACGAAATTCAGCGCCGCAATGTTGGGCAGCTCATAGCGGACCACCTCGCCGCGGACAATGCCGGCAAAGTGCGCCCTGACCCGCTCTGCCGTCACCTCTGCGAGCAGCAGCGGATAGTCCTTGGTTTCGTAGGCGATGACCGAGATGTTCGAGGTGTCACCTTTGTCGCCGGTCCTGGAATGGGCGATGTCACGCAGCTTCATCTCGGCTCCGATCATTGATCATCCATCAAAGACCAATTTTCATTCGACGGCAAATGCACCTGAGACACCTCTGCGCAAGCCGGAGGGCCGCATGCGTGACGTGATGGACCGTTGACGCCCCTGCGTCAAATGGCGCATCACATCCAACAAACGAGCGGGCGACGGAGCCCGCCTGAGGGAGGATCAATCCGGATGGCTGAGGCAGCACGTGCACGTCCCAAGCCGACCCCCGAGACGCAGCATTTCTGGGACGGCACCAGGGCCGGTGAGCTGCGGCTGCAGCGCTGCGACGCCTGCGCGCATGTCTATTTCCCGCCACGCCCGTTCTGCCCGTCCTGCGCCAGCCGCAAGGTCAGCGTCTTCAAGGCAACGGGCAAAGGCACGCTCTACAGCTACGTCATCAATCACCGTCCCGCCGCCCCCGGCTTCACGCCGCCCTACGCGATCGCCGTTGTCGCGCTCGAAGAAGGGCCGCGGATGATGAGCAACATCACGGACTGCGCGCAGACGCCCGAAGCGCTGGAGCTCGACATGGCGCTCGAAGTGACATTCGAAAAGCTCGACGAGCAAATCACCCTGCCCCTGTTCCGACCGGCGAAGGGATAAGCTCATGCGCAGAAACCAGGTTGCCGTGGTGGGTGCCGCTGAGACCACCGAGCTCGGAATCATCCCGACCATGTCGCAGATCCAGCTGCACGCGGATGCCGCGCTCAACGCGATCGCCGATGCCGGATTGAAGCTGTCCGACATCGACGGCTTCGCCACCGCCGTCGAGACGCCGCAGCAGATGTGCCACTATCTCGGCATCACGCCGACCTGGGTCGACGGCACCTCGGTCGGCGGCTGCTCCTTCATGCTCCATGTGCGGCACGCGGCCGCGGCCATCGAGGCCGGGCTGTGCAAGACCGTGCTGATCACCCACGCCGAGAGCGGCAAATCGATGATCGGCAAGCAACCGCGCTCGATTCCGCCCGATAGCCTGCAAGGGCAGTTCGAGGCGCCGTTCGGCGTGTATGGGCCGCCGAGCATGTTTCCCATTCCGGTGCTGCGCTACATGAAGACCTACGGCATCACCCATGAGCAGCTGGCGATGGTCGCGGTGGTGCAGCGGGAATGGGCCGCAAAGAACCCGCGCGCAATGATGAAGGACCCGATCACGGTCGACGACGTGCTCAACTCGCGCATGATCGCCTATCCGTTCCGCCTGCTGCA
>JBARNF010000838.1:0-4233 GCA_049802835.1 Bradyrhizobium sp. | reverse complement strand
ATGCGCAACATCGCGCCGTTCCTGACGCTGATCTTCCTCACTGCCTTCTTCGCGCTCGCGAGCCCCTCGTTTGCGACGCTCGACAATGTCGGCAATATCCTCACCCAGGTGTCGGTGACCGGCATCATCGCGGTCGGGCTCACCTTCGTCATCCTGTGCGCCGAGATCGACCTGTCGATCGCCGCCATTGCCAACGTGACCGGCATTGCAGTGGCCTTCTTCACGATGCAGGACTCCTACGTCAACATCGCCAATCTGCCGATGCCGGGCTGGGCCGCGATCATGCTCGCTCTGGCGCTGTGCGCCCTGCTCGGCGCGGTCAACGCCTTCGGGCTGACCGTGATCGGCATTCCCTCCTTCATCATGACCCTCGCCATGATGCAGATCGCGGCCGGCATCTCGGCGATGCTGGTGCGCGGCCAGATCGCCTACAAAGTACCGCCGATCATCACGACGCTCGGATCGAGCTCGATCGCCGGCGTCCCCTGGATCGTGATCGTCGCGGCGTTGATGCTGCTGCTCGGTCACCTTGTGCTGACCTACACGCGGTTTGGCCGCTACGTCTACATGGTCGGCGGCAACCGCGAAGCGGCTGAATATTCCGGGCTGAACGTGAAGCTGATCCTCGGCAGCGTCATGGTGATCTCCGCCGTCTGCTCCGGGATCGCCGGTATGCTCGGCGTGGCGCATTTCGGCAGCGCGCAGCAGAACGAGTTCGACACCTATCTGCTCGACTCGATCGCCGCCGTCGTGGTCGGCGGCACCAGCCTGTTCGGCGGCCGCGGCGGGATCGGCAACACCATCGTCGGCCTGTTCGTGCTCGGTGTGCTCAACAACGGCCTCGACCACGTCAACATCGACAGCTTCCTGAAGATATTGATCCGCGGGCTGATCCTGCTCACCGCGCTGGTCATCAACGTCTATGCGCAAAGGCTGCGCGCGAAGGCTGCGGATTAATTTCTCTTGGTGGTCGAATTCGATCGCGCGTCATCGGCGGTGCACCCTCTCCCTTGCGGGAGAGGGTGGCGGAGATGCGAAGCATCGCAGGCGGGTGAGAGGTCTCCATCCGCTTGCTCACTCGCGGTGAGAGACCCCTCACCCGGCTCGCACTCGCTTCGCTCGTCCGATCCACCCTCTCCCGCAAGGGGAGAGGGGGCACCTGCGTGTGTCGAGGCAATGCAATCCTCTAGACTAACAAGGACAGCAGATCAAAACCCCGGCTGCCAATAGCGCAACTCGCGCGCTGCACGCGTCACCACCTCGATCGACGTGAACGACGCCGTCTTCACCATCAGCGTTCGCGCCAGCCGCAGCGCCCGCGCCTCGCAGATCGCGCGCTGTTTCGTGTCCTCGATCAGCTCGAAGTCGATGTTGTGCGCCAGGCCGAGAATACGGCGGACGATCTTGGCGGCCGCAAATCCGACGGCATCCTGGAACAGCCGCGCCATGAAGGCCTGACGTTCGGTCTCGAGACGCGCGGCCCCTGCTTCGCCGGGAAACAGCGACAACGGATAGGCGTCGCCGGCCGCCTCGCTGCGCCAAAGCGCGAGGAACTTGTCCGCGAACTCCGTCCACACCTGATCGACCGTGCTCAGAACCCAGCCCTCGAACGCCTCCCTCTCGCCTTGCGATCGCTCGTGGCCGACAGATGCAAAATAGGCCATCAACAGGTTGGCCAGGACAGCACCGACGTCGAAGCCCAACGGACCGTAGAAGGCGAATTCGGGATCGATCACCTTGGTTTCCGTCTCCGTGACCATGATCGATCCGGTGTGGAGGTCGCCATGGATCAGCGCTTCGGCGCTCGACAAAAACTTCAGCTTCAGCCTGGAGATCGCGACATGGAGATCGAGGTCCTCACGGATCTCGGCGGCAGTCCCATCGAGCCATGGCGACGTCCAGCGGTTCTGCTCGGCCACGCGGTAGGGATCGGTGAAGATCAGATCCTCGGTGATCTTGCACAGCGCATGGTTGCCGGCAAAGCTTGCGACCGCGTCCTTCTTCGCCGCGGCCGGCAGCGCGAGGTCCGACGAGAAGAACAGGGTTCGCGCCATGAAGGTCGTGATGTGGTCGGTGAAGGCCGGATAGACCGTACCTGCGACCAGGCCCTTGCGCATGATGATATGCGGCTCGAGCAGCTCCATCGCCGTCAGCGCCAGCGCCGCGTCATGATGGACAATGGACGGCACCAGCCCGGGCGCCAATCTGCCCTGCTGCGTCAGCGCCAGATGTTCATAATGCGCGCGCGACAGCGGCAGCGGCCAGCTCTCACCGACCAAGCGTACGTACGGCAGCGCCTGCTTGACCGCCAGCCCGCCGGATGCACCTTTCACGATGAAGACGAGGTTGAGGTTGCCGTCGCCGACCTCGGTGATCGACCAGTGATCGGCCGGTCCACCGAGTCGCTCGGCGACCGGCGGTGTCGCGGCGAGGTAGTTGCGAAGATCCGCTTCGTTCAGAATGCGATAGCCCGCTGGCGCTCCCTGCCGAGCTTCGGCCGATGTCGTCACCCGCAACCTCCCTGTCGATCTTGTTTGACCTCCTATAGCAAAAAAGCCGATGCAGGTCCGTGCATCGGCTTCAGAATCCGTTTGTGCATTGCAGTTGAACTAGAACGGCACGCCCATCAGCTTCGACATCCGCTCGATGCTGAGATAGCCGGCCTGAAAGGCCGCCAGCGCCAGGGCGAAGATCACGGCCGACAGCAGCGTGGTCCAGATCAGCCTCCGCCCCATCCGACTGATGATAGGAGCACCGGGATCCGTACCCGGCGGGCCACCGCCCGTCTCATGCTGGCTGCGGATACCGAACGGCAGGGTCACGAACAGCGTGACCCACCACAGCACGAAGTAGATCGCGAACCAGGTGGAGATTGTATAGGCCATCGCTCGGCGCCTCAGGCCTGCTCGATCTCGACGAGCGCACCGGAAAAATCCTTGGGATGCAAGAACAGCACTGGTTTGCCGTGGGCGCCGATCCTCGGCTGGCCGTCGCCGAGCACGCGGGCGCCCTCCTTGATCAGGGTGTCGCGCGAGGCGATGATGTCGGGCACTTCGTAGCAGACATGGTGGACGCCGCCATCTGCATTGCGCTCGAGAAACTTGGCGATCGGCGAGCTCTCACCGAGCGGCTGGATGAACTCGATCTTGGTGTTCGGCAGGGTGACGAACACAGTGATGACGCCGTGCTCCGGCAGCGGCACCGCCGGGGAAATCTCGGCCCCGAACGCCGCGCCATAGATCTTTGCCGCCTTCTCCGCGTCCTTCACGGCGATGGCCACATGATTGAGCCGGCCCAGCATTGCAGCCTCCACTGTTTCTTTTGCACGGCCGTTCGATCGGCCGCGTCAGACTTCCAGGACGTGGACGAGGCAGATCGGCTTCTTGCCCCACTGTTCGTTCACGGCAGAGCGCACCGCCCGCCGCACCGATTCTGCCGCGGCGTCGGGATCGCGCCGGCGCGCGCGCGGCAGACCTTCGAAGGTCGATACGACCGCGTCGAAAACGATGTCGTCGATCTCTTCGCCCGCGGAATTCTTCTCTGGGATGCCGACCATGTCCACTTCGGGCTCGTCGGCCAGCTCCCCCTTGTCGGTGATGGCAAGGGCCACGAAGATGCAGCCTGCAAATGCCATCTTGCGGCGCTCGACGACCGCCCGCGACTTCGAATCCTCGACGATGGTGCCGTCCTTGTAGAGACGTCCCGCCGGCAGTTGATCGATGATCCCAGGCTCACCGGGGCCGAGCTTGACCAGATCACCGTTGCGGCAGGTGATGACCTTCGGCACGCCGCAGGCGCGCGCGAGCGCGGCATGCTCGTGGAGATGCAGCGCCTCGCCATGCACGGGAATCAGCAGCTGCGGCCGCGTCCACGCGATCATGTCGCGCAGCTCGTCGCGGCGCGGATGGCCGGAGACGTGGACCAGGTGATTGCGGTCGGTGATGATCTCGATGCCCTGCTGCACCAGCCCGTTGATGACGGCGCCGACTGCCTTCTCGTTGCCGGGAATGGTACGCGAGGAGAAGATGACCGTGTCGCCCTTGTTCAAGGTGACCAGCGGATGATCGTCATTGGCGATCCGCGACAATGCCGCGCGCGGCTCGCCCTGGCTGCCGGTGCACAGCGCCAGCACCTTGTCCGCCGGGAAGTGCCCGTAGAGATCCATTCCGCGGAAATTCTGCACACCGTCGAGATAGCCGGTCTCGCGCGCGACCTGCACGACCCGCTCCATGG
>JBARNF010000837.1:0-3061 GCA_049802835.1 Bradyrhizobium sp. | reverse complement strand
GGCAATTCGCGCTCGGTGCCGATGGGGGCCGTCGTCGATCAGGTCCGCGCGCTGGTCGAGCGCGGCCATGCCGAGATCGTGCTGACCGGCGTCGATCTCACCAGCTACGGCGCCGACCTGCCGGGCGTGCCGAAGCTCGGCCGCCTGGTGCGGCAGATCCTGCGCCACGTGCCGGAGCTGCAGCGGCTGCGCATCTCCTCGATCGATTCGATCGAGGCCGATGCCGACCTGCTCGATGCGCTCGCAGGTGATGCCCGGCTGATGCCGCATCTGCATCTGTCGCTGCAGGCCGGCGATGATCTGATTTTGAAGCGGATGAAGCGGCGGCATTCGCGCGCCGAGGCCATCGCCTTCTGTCACGAGGTGCGGCGGCTGCGCCCGGACATCGTGCTGGGTGCCGACCTGATCGCGGGCTTCCCGACCGAGACCGATGAGATGTTCGCGCGCTCGCTCGACCTGGTCGAGGAATGCGGGCTGACCTTCCTGCACGTGTTTCCCTATTCGCCGCGCCCCGGCACGCCGGCGGCGCGCATGCCGCAGGTCGATGGCGCGGTGATCCGCGAACGTGCACGGCGGTTGCGGACGGCTGGCGAGGCGGCGTTACGGCGGCGGTTGGAGCAGGAGATCGGCTGTCAGCGCGAGGTGCTGAACGAGAGTGAGAACCAGGGACGGACGGAGCACTATCTGCCGGTGGCCTTGGCGAGTCGGACTGTGGGTACCGTGCAGCGGCTCACGATCACGGGGCATGATGGGGGCAGGCTGTTAGTCCCGCCCCAGCTGTCATCGCCCGGTTCAACCGGGCGATCCAGTACGCCGTGACGTCTCCGTTATTCACGACTGCTGCGGCGTGCTGGATCATCCGCCTGCGCGGATGATGACAGTGATGGGTGTGGCAAGTAGCGCCCGTCTCACACGGTTTGGAGCGGCTCGCTCACTCCCCGTTCCACCCACACATCCTCAACCGCTCATGCATGTGCATCGGTGCCGGCGCCACGACATGCACCGGCGGTTTGTTCCGCGACAGCGGAATCGCGATCTCGCGCGCATGCAGATGCAGCCGCGGCTCGCCGAAGCGCGGGCCGTTGCCATAGATGTTGTCGCCGACGATCGGCCAGCCTTGAGACGCCGAATGCACGCGGAGTTGGTGAGTGCGGCCGGTGACCGGTTCCATGGCGAGCCAGGTGAGCTTGATCGCTTTCGTGGATCGGGCCTCGCTCTCACCCCCGGCACCCTGCGCACCCTCCCCCCTTGTGGGGGAGGGGTGGGGAGGGGGGTGGCTCCGGGCGAGACTGCCCGTGGGGACCCCCACCCCCGACCCCTCCCCGCAAGGGGGAGGGGAGTCGGGGGCACAAGTGGGAGCGGAGCTCGGCGATGAGTCGTGAGGAGAATACGACCGCCCCAGCACACGCCATTTCGTCACCGCCGGCTGCCCTTGCGGATCCGGTTTCTGCCACCAGCCGCGTTCAGCGTTGAGCCTGCCGAGCGGCAGCTCGATGATGCCCTCATCGGCCTCCGGCCCGCCCTCGACCACGGCCCAATAGGTCTTCGAAATCTTGCCGTGCTTGAACAAAAGCCCGAGCGAAGCCGTTGCCTTGCGATGACGGCCGAGCACCAGACATCCCGAGGTTTCCTTGTCGAGCCGATGCGCGAGCACCGGGGCACGCGGCAGGCCGTAGCGCAGCGCGTCGAACGAGGCTTCGAGGTTCGGTCCGCCCTTCGGCCCCTTGTGCACGGGGATGCCGGCGGGCTTGTCGATCACCAGCATCAGTCCGTCGCGGTGGAGCACGCGAGCCAGCATCTCCTCGTCGGTGGGTTGGTTAATGTCCATGGAAACCGTAAAGCGGGTGCAAGCTTTCGTTTGCGGGAGGAAAGGGCTAACACCGCGCCATGAACGATACCACCTCCGAAACACCGAAGCTGTCGTGGTGGCGGCGCCTGTCCGCGGGCCTGAAGCGCACCTCCGGCGCGCTCGGGACCGCGGTCGCCGATCTCGTCACCAAGCGCAAGCTCGATCGTGCGATGCTCGAGGACATCGAGGAGGTGCTGCTGCGCGCCGATCTCGGCACCAGCGTGGCGGCTCGAATCGCGGACGCCGTCGGTACCGGTCGCTACGACAAGGCGATCAGCGCCGACGAGGTGAAAGCGGTCGTCGCGACGGAGGTCGAGAAGGTGCTGGCGCCGGTCGCCAAGCCGCTCGCGATCGAGACCGGCCACAAGCCGTTCGTCATCCTCGTCGTCGGTGTCAACGGCTCCGGCAAGACCACCACCATCGGCAAGCTCGCGGCGAAGTTTGCGGCCGAAGGCAGGCAGGTGATTTTGGCGGCGGGCGATACGTTCCGCGCCGCTGCCATCGAGCAGCTCAAGGTCTGGGGCGAGCGCACCAGGGCGCCGGTGATCGCGGGCGCGCAAGGCTCGGACTCTGCGAGCCTCGCCTTCAATGCGATCACTGCGGCCAAGGAGCAGGGCCGTGACATCCTGCTGATCGACACCGCAGGCCGGCTGCAGAACAAGGCCGAGCTCATGAACGAGCTGGAGAAGGTGGTGCGTGTCATTCGCAAGGTCGATGACAGCGCGCCGCATGCCGTGCTGCTGGTGCTCGATGCCACCGTGGGACAAAATGCGCTGTCGCAGGTCGAGGCGTTTCAGCGTACGGCAGGCGTCACCGGTCTGGTGATGACTAAGCTCGACGGCACGGCGCGAGGCGGCATCCTCGTGGCGCTCTCCGAGAAGTTCAAGCTGCCGGTGCACTTCATCGGCGTTGGCGAAGGCGTCGATGATCTCCAGCCATTCGCAGCCAAGGACTTCGCGCGGGCGATCGCCGGCATCGAGGAGTGACGTCACCGCGCAGCGCGCCTGCAAGCCTTGCGGCCGGCTGTGCGGTTTACGGCGCACGATACATCAGAAACCACTGGATCAGCCGCTGCCGCGGGTGATGACAGCCAACAGGACATGGAATGGACAAGTCGCAGCCGCATCCGCTGTTCAAACTGGCCACCGAGCTCGGCCCGCTGATCGTGTTCTTCGTCGTCAACGCCAAGTTCAATCTGTTTGCGGCGACCGG
>JBARNF010000836.1:0-4849 GCA_049802835.1 Bradyrhizobium sp. | reverse complement strand
TACAGCTATCAGACCCGCACCGCCTTGGCGCTCGCGGTGCGTTATCCGCACGTCGCCGTCACCTATCTGCCGCTCGCCTGCACCGGCGCCACCATCGCCGACGGCCTGTTCGGCAGCCAGCGGGCGCGCGAATGCACGCCGGGCCGCTCGGTCACGACCTGCGCCGGCGGCGTCAACGGCCAGCTCGGCGAATTGCGCGAGGCGCTGACGGCGGCCAAGCGGCGGCAGCCCGACCGGCGGCTCGACCTCGTGCTGCTGTCGATCGGTGCCAACGACATCAACTTTTCCGGCCTCGTCGCCGACGTCATCGTCGACACGCCGACCGAGCGCACGCTGTTCAAGCGGTCCGGCGTGATCGGCTCGGTCGAGGAATCGCGCAGCGAGCTCGCGCGCGATCTGCCGCAGGGCTTCGCCAAGCTCCGCGACGCGCTCAAGCCGCTGGTCGGCGATCTCTCGCGCGTCATCTACACCTCCTATGGCAACCCGGCGCTGCGGGCTGCGGGGACGCCGTGCCCCGGCGGTCCGGCCGGATTCGAAATCCACCCCTCCTTCAATGCCGATCCGCAGCGGCTCGCCAACGTCGCAGGCTTCGTCGAGAACGAGTTTCTGCCGGCGCTGCGCGGGCTCGCGCAATGCACCGCCGGCGTGCTGTGCCGCGATCCGCGCAGCGATCGCATGAGCTTCGTGGATGCCCATCAGGCCGCGTTTGCCGATCATGGTTTCTGCGCGCGCTCGCCGCAGGATCCACCGTTCGACCGCGAATGCTTCTCGCCCGCCGGCGCCAGCTTCGATCCGAACATCGTCAGCGCCGGCAACGAGCCGCTGCTGTGCGGACGCGGCGCCAGCGAATATCGCCCGTATTGGCCGCGTGCGCGCTGGATTCGCGATGCCAATGACAGCTACTTCTCGGCCATGACCTACCCGCAGGGGCTTCCCGCGGCGATGCAGCCCGCCGACATCCATGATGCGAGCTGGGGGGTGCTGTCGGCCGTCTATGGCGGCGCCGTGCATCCGACCGCCGAGGGCCACGCAGCGATGGCCGATGCCGCGTTTCCGGCCGCCGCGCAGGTGCTCAACCTCGACGCCGCCGAGCCCGACATCAACGGCGAGCCGCTGCCGCCGGCAGGCGCCGTGCGGCAGTAGTGCCCGCGCCATCGCCCTGCCCTGCGTCGACTGAGTTGCCCGCCGAGCAGCATCGCGCAGCGGACTGAGGTCGACACGGCCTGATCACGTCGAAAAACAGCCTGCGCCGAAAAACGAAATTCGCCAGCCGTCTCAAGCCGATCACCCCTGTCCAGTCCGGCCTGACAAAATTTTTCTATTTCGCTTTTACAGAAATTGTGCTCTGCTTGCGCATCCCGTGCTCATGAGAGGGGCGGTTCGCGGTCGTCACGAACGTGGAGCGCGGGATGCGGTGGGCGCAACGGGTCGCAGCATGGCAAGCTCATGCCGACGAACGACCGGCGGCGCACGGCGAAGTCGTATGGTCCTGGCATCCCGATGCTGATGCCAAGCGGGCGGTGATGATCCGCTCGCGACGGGGGCAAACAAGCCCGGTCCCCGGGGAGAGTACGTATAAGCCGTCAAGCCATCGCGCAGGGAATGCCGGGATGTCTCGGCTGACCTGTGGTTCCTGCCGCCTGCATTTTTTTCTGCAGGCGGGCCATGGGTGCGGCCAGCGCCCGGCATTCCCTGCGCCCTCTCACCTTGGAGGGCGAATTCAAATCCAAACCTCGGACGCTCATGCGCCGCGAGAACGCGAGCACACGTGCATCAGCATGGACGACGGAGCTGCGATGTCTGCGTCATCGGGGCTCGCCGCCCAGAGGCGCGAGCAGCAGTTTGACGAAAACGTCGCGTTGCGGAAACGAACTACTTCGTCGGCGCCGGCTTCTTCATCATCGGGGTCGGCGGCACCTGCTTCGGCGCAACTGCAGGCAGCGGCGCGGGGACCGGGGGCGGCAGATATTTGGCGATGATCGCCGGATCGATCTGCGCCATCGCGGTGTCCGGCAGCCGTACCCAGGTCTCGTCCTTGCCGAGCAGCGAGAAGCCGATATAGCCGCGCAGGGTCAGCGACTGGCCGTCGGGAGCCAGCGTCATCTTGGCGCTGTAGATCTTACCGTCGCGCGGATCCAGCACGTTGCCGTCTTCGTACTTCAGGCCGTCGCGCTTCATGTCGCGGATGAAGGAGATGCCGAGCCAGGGCGCGTTCTTGCGATCGTCGGTGCATTTGGCGCAGGTCGGATTCGGCGGATCGTTCGGCTTCGGAAACAGCTTCGCCATCACGCCTTCGAAGGTTCCGTTATGATCGACGACGAGCACGTAGAGCACAGGCTGGCCGTTCTCGATCTTCTGCCACAGCCCGGCCGCGGACGGCTCCGCCGCAAGCGCAGGCCGCGTCAGCAGCGCGCCGGCGACGACAAGCGCGCCGACCGCGAGCTTCGCTACACCGGGCGCCAGCCGAAGCCGGGGAAACGCATTCAGCATCATCATCTCACCTTGACCAATTCACAACTCGAATGGCCGCAGACTACGGCCGTTTCCTGCATCGTTCCAGCCCATAACAGGTCTGGCGCGCCGGTGAAACCGGCGCGCGCACGAAACATTTCGTCACATTTGAGTTGGTTCGGGTTCCACGCCGCGAAGCAATTAGTTCACCCCGAGCTTCTTCTGCAGGCTCGACGACGACGTCGTGTACTGGAACACCAGCCGCTTCTCCGGATACACGTAGCGGTGCGCCTTCTGCGCCATCAACGCGCCCTCGTGGAAGCCGCACAGGATCAGCTTGATCTTGCCGGGATAGGTGTTGATGTCGCCGATCGCGAAGATGCCGGGCACGCTGGTCTCGAACGCCGAGGTCTCGACCGGAATGAGATTGTGCTCGAGCGCGATGCCCCAGTCGGCGACCGGTCCGAGCTTCATCGTCAGGCCGAAGAACGGCAGCATCATCTCGCAGGGCACGGTCTCGACCGCGTTGTCGTTGCCCTTGATCGTGGCGGCCGAGAGCACGCCGTTCGCGCCCTCGAGCGCGCTGACCTGACCGATCCGCAGATCCATCTTGCCGGAGGCCACCAGCGCGCGCATCTGCTCGACGCTGTGGGGCGCGGCGCGGAAATCGTCGCGCCGATGCACCAAGGTGATGCGCTTGGCGAGCGGATGCAAATTGAGCGTCCAGTCGAGCGCGGAATCACCGCCGCCGACGATGACGACGTGCTTGTCGCGGAACTGCTCCATCTTGCGCACCGCGTAGAACACCGAGGTGCCCTCATAGGCCTCGATGCCGGGCACGGGCGGGCGCTTCGGCTGGAACGAGCCGCCGCCGGCCGCGATCACCACCACCCTGCATTCGAACACCTTGCCGGCGTCGGTGGTGACGCGGAAGCCGGGATCGCCGATCTTCTCGACGGTGTTGACCATCTCGCCGAGATGGAAGGTCGGGCTGAACGGCTTGATCTGCTCCATCAGCTGCTCGGTGAGGCCATGCCCCGTGACCATCGGCACGCCTGGAATGTCGTAGATCGGCTTCTCCGGATAGAGCTCGGCGCACTGGCCGCCGGCCTTGTCGAGGATGTCGATCAGATGCGCCTTGATATCGAGCAGCCCCAGTTCAAACACGGCAAACAGTCCGCAAGGGCCCGCGCCAATGATCAGCACATCGGTCTTGATCGCTTCGCTCATGTCGCTCTTCTCGTTGGAGACGCCGCCCGACGGATGGCGGCAGATGGCGGTTCCGAATTTGTAGCCAACGGGGCGGTTTCAGGGAAGGCACAAAAGCCCGCCCCTCGTTCGCACGCGGCTTGCAGTGCTGGGCTTAGCGAGGTTTGAAGGGAGCATGAATGATGGAGATCAATCCGTGACAGAGACGGCCCGCCACGACCAGACGCCTGATATCGACGACTTTCCCTACCGCCTCACGGACAATGTCCGCTTCGGCGACCTCGACCCCAATCAGCATGTCAACAACGCGGTCTATGCGACCTATTTCGAGACCGGCCGGGTGACGCTGATGAAGGACCCGCGATACGGCCTGACGCAGCAGGGGCTGGCCTGGATCATGGTGCGGCTCGACATGCATTTCCGCGCCGAGTTGCGCTGGCCGGGCACGATCGAGCTCGGATTGGGGGTCGTCAAGCTGGGGCGCACGTCGGTGACATCAGAGCAGGCCGTGTTCTCCGATGGCCGTTGTGTGGCTTCGGCCACCGCCGTCATGGTGCTGATCGACGAGGCGACACGCCGGCCGGCGCCGCTGACCGGCGAGCTCGTGGCGGCGCTCAGGCCCTGGTTACGTCGGGGCGTCACGATCGCGCCGCCGGCGGCATAGACCGCGCGGCGAAATTTCGGAGGCTTGGGAGAGATGCGTGCGAAAGCCGAACGGTCAGGCCTGACGCTCGGGCGTTGCGACGACGAGGCCGTCGAGCTCGTCGGAGACCTTGATCTGGCAGGACAGCCGCGAATTCGGTCGCACCTCGTAGCCGAAATCGAGCATGTCCTCTTCCATCGGGGTCGGCGGGCCGACCTTCTCGCGCCAGGCTTCGTCGACATAGACATGGCAGGTCGCGCAGGCGCAGGCGCCGCCGCACTCGGCCTCGATCCCGGGAATGGCGTTGCGGATCGCCGCTTCCATCACGGTCGCGCCGTTCTCGATCTCGACGGTTCGGGATTCTCCGGTATGGTCGACAAAGGTGATCTTGGCCATGTGTGCTCGTGCTGCGGAGGGAATGAAGTCGGGCTGTCCTATAACGGACCGCTCCGCTCCGCGCTAGTGCTCCGGCTGGCCGCTCAGGACGCGCCGAGCATGTCCGAAATGGCCGCGCGGGCCTGCGCCACGGCGGTGCCGAGCCAGGCC
>JBARNF010000835.1:0-1626 GCA_049802835.1 Bradyrhizobium sp. | reverse complement strand
CTGCCTTTGGTTTTGTTGGCTCGGACGAGGCCGAGGGCGAAGCGGCGGACGACAGCCATGTTTTTGGCGCCGTGTCCAGCGCGATAGCGCGACAGATCGTCTTTGAACTCGACGTCGAGCAGCCAATGCATGCTTTCGACGCCCCAATGACCGCGGACGCCTTGTGCGAGGCGCTCGACGTCGAGGGGGGCGGAGGAAATGAAGTAGCGGGTATCGGATGTTGTGCGGTCGGCGTGTTCGGCGCGTTCCTCGACCTTGACGATGGTCGCGATGTTGGTGAAGCGTGGCTGGCCCGGATAGCTGCGTTCGGATTTGATCCAGTCGACCTTGCTGGAGGCCGTGTAGGTGCGCGTTTCGATGCGGCCGTGTCCCTTTTCGACGGAGGATTTGGTGACGAGTTCGCCTGGTGGCGCGGTGCGGAAGTAGTCCGCCACATCGGCTTCCAGCGTTGGTTGGTTGCCCTTGAGCGCGAGCAGGTAATCGGCCCCGTGGGCGACGATCTTGCCGGCGATCTCGACCTGACAGCCCATGGCGTCGATGGTCACGAGCGCACCCTTGAGCTGTCCGGCCTCGGCGAGATCGTCCAGAAGCTCCGGAATGGCGGTGATCTCATTGGTCTTTTCCGGCACGCTGCGCTGCGCCAGCACCAGCCTTGCCGTGGTCGCGTAGGCGCTGAGCGTGTGCAACGCCTTCGTCCCCTTGCGGCGGTCATGGGTGCGCCGGGCAGTCTTGCCATCGATGGCGATGAACTCGGGCCGATCGGGCCACATCGCGGCCACCCAGCTCTCGAAGCAGCGCTTGAACAGGATGGGATCGATCCGGTTGACGAGGATACGCAGCCACCGCTCGCACGGAACGCCGTGGTGGAACGGTGCAAACCGGCGCAAGAAATCCAGATGATGCTTCCCCCATGCCCCGATGGCGTCGAAGTCGTCGCAGGCCGCGATCGTGGCGCATACCACCAGCAGCAGGACCTCGCTCAGCGGGTACAGAACCCGCCATGGCTCGCGCTCATCGTTGAGCTCGGAAAAGTGGCTCAACAGCACAGCCAGTCGGTCCCGCGGAAACTCTTCCTCCAGGTTCCTATCGGTCAAGGCAGGCATCGGGCGCTCCTCGGCGAATCACACCGCCGAGCGAATCACACCAACCCCGTCAATTCAAAATCGCGCCCCAAAGCCCGTTAACCTGACTTCCGAGCCGTGCGTGAGCGACGGGTTGCGCTCGATCAGCAAGGCCACGACCCCGCTCACTTCGGCGGACGCGACCGACGTTCCAGTCGTGAGCTGATAGGTCCCGCCCGGCGCCGGCGCCAGGATGTCGACGCCCGGCGCCGCCACCGCGACGTAGTCGCCGCGATTGGCGCCGGTGAACAGCGCGTCGTTCGGGTCGGTGGCGGTGACCGCGATCACGTTCTTGTCGGCGCCGGGAAACAGCGGCGGCGATTTCGGACCGGCATTGCCGGCCGCCGCCACCAGGATGATGCCCTTGTCGTAGGCCTCGCGCAGCTTGCGCTCGATCATCACGTCGTAGGGACCGGCGAAGCTCATATTGATGATGCGCACGCCGCGCTGCACGGCATAGTCGAGACCCTTGAGGATCTGGAAGCTGGTCGCCTCCGCGCCCGTG
>JBARNF010000834.1:0-1846 GCA_049802835.1 Bradyrhizobium sp. | reverse complement strand
TTCAGAGGAAGTCTCATTTGACGATTACCCGACGACAGCTCCTGCAGAGCAGCGCCTTCGCTGCGATGACCCCGGCGCTCGGCGCCGCCGCCAATCTCGTCCCTCTCGATGCCGCGCAGGCGCAGGCGGTTGAAGATCCGACTTGGCGTCATGCCTTGTCCTTGTTCGGCGACGTCAAATATCCGGCGGACTTCAAACGTTATGACTACGTCAATCCAGACGCCCCGAAGGGCGGGCAAGTCCGCCTCAGTCCTGCCGGCACGTTCGACAACTTCAATCCGGTGGTTGCTGGCGTCAAGGGAGCGCTTGGGGTCGGGATTTCCCTGATCTATGAAACCTTGACGACGGGTGCTCTCGATGAAGCGTCGACAGAATATGGCCTGCTCGCCGAAAGCGTGAAGCATCCTTCGGATTATTCCTGGGTCATCTATCGTCTAAGGCCGGAAGCCAAATGGCACGACGGCGTCCCTGTCACGCCAGCCGATGTGATCTTCTCGCTTGATGCGTTCAAGAAGAACCACCCGCGCTATAGCGCTTATTATCAGCATGTCGTCCGTGCGGAGGTGGTCGGCGAACGCGATGTGAAGTTCACCTTCGATGGACCGGGCAATCGTGAGCTTCCGCAGATTGTGGGCCAGTTGATGGTTCTTCCGAAACATTGGTGGGAGGGCACGGACAACAAAGGTCAGAAGCGCGATATCTCCGCGACGACCTTGGAGCCCCCGCTCGGCTCTGGCCCTTATCGGATCAAAGAATTCGTCGCCGCGCGCACGATCGTTCTGCAGCGCGCGAACGACTGCTGGGCGCGCAATCTCAACGTCAACGTCGGCCGCTATAACTTCGATGAGCTACGCTTCGATTATGTTCGCGATAGCTTCGTTGCGCTCGAAGGCTTTAAGGGTGACCAGTCCGATTGGCGGACCGAGAACTCGGCGAAGAATTGGGCGACGGCCTATGATTTCCAGGCCGTCAAGGATCAGCGCGTTGTGCTCGAAGAGTTTCCGAACCGCAGCTCTGGAGTAATGCAGGCCTTTGTGCCGAATAGCCGCAGAGATTTGTTCAAGGATACCCGCGTACGGCGCGCGCTGAACTTTGCGTTCGACTATGAAGAGATGAACAAGCAGCTGTTCTTCGGTCAGTACAAGCGCATTTCGAGCTATTTCGATGGCACGGAACTCGCATCTTCTGGTCTGCCCCAGGGCAAGGAGCTCGAGATACTCGAAACCGTCCGGGCGGAAGTTCCGGCCGAAGTATTTACGACGGAGTACACCAATCCCGTCGGCGGCAGCAGCGAGGCCGTGCGTCGTAACCTGCTGGAAGCACAGAAGCTGATGAAGGAGGCAGGGTACGAAATTCGCGATCGCAAGCTCGTCCAGGCGACGACCGGCGCGGCGGCAAGCTTCGAACTTCTTGCCGATGCCGATGATCCGGCATTCGAGCGGGTAGCGTTGTTCTATAAGCCGTCGCTCGAGCGGGTGGGCTTTGCCGTTACCGTCCGCAAGGTCGATTCGGTTCAGTTCGAGAACCGGATTCGTAACTGGGATTTCGACATGGTCGTGCATTCGTGGCCTGAGTCGCTCTCGCCTGGCAACGAGCAACGCGAATATTGGGGATCGCAGGCGGCCTTGATGATCGGATCGCAGAACCTCGCCGGGATCAAGAATCCAGCCATCGACAAACTGATCGATCGGGTCATCTTCGCCAAGAGCCGTGATGAGCTGGTCGCTGCTACCCGCGCACTCGACCGTGTGCTGCTATGGAACCACTACGTCGTGCCGCAGTGGAATTATCCCACGCAGCGGACTGCACGATGGGACCGCTTCGGCCGTCCGTCCGAACTACCTCA
>JBARNF010000833.1:0-2837 GCA_049802835.1 Bradyrhizobium sp. | reverse complement strand
GCCCATCGCCTTGGCGCGGTCGAGATCGGCGTCGACGCCGTCGAGCATCGAAAGGGTGCCGGAAACGTGGAATCCGCCGACCGCTACCGCGATGCCGCGCGCGCGCAGCGGCCGCGCGATGTCGAGGGCGCGGGGAAACTGGTTCGACTGCACCCCGGTCAGCATCACCATGCCGCCGCCGGCCGCCGCTATCATCGCGGCGAGGCGCTCGGGACGGATGCGGGTGTTGGTCTCGTCGAAGGCGTGGATGTCGATGTCGACGTCGTCGCCGAGCACATGGCGCTCGGCGCAGTGCTTGGCGAGACCATAGAGGGAGGCGAGCGAATTGGAGGGGATGGGCGAGCGCAGCCACTGGATGACGTAGCCGTTGTCGTCGTAATGCGACGGCTTGACGAGAACGAGGCAGAATCGCCGACGCCCACTCGACGCGTTCGCCATGCTTTGGGGGTCCCCATCCTCGCCGTCTATCGGCGACGGTCGCCTGCAACTGTTATTTTGCCGACATTTACCGGATGGCCGGTGCCGGCCGACTCTTTTAGCCGACATTCGTCAGATGACCAAGGACGAACCCGGCCAGCCTGGCCGCAGGGCGGCGCCAGCCACCCGAGGGCATCGCCTTGAATATCGGGGCCGCTCGATGTGACATACCCCTCGCCGGGCGTCCGCACGGCAGGCGCAGCTTCAGCAGGTCGGGCATGGCCGTCGACAAACCGGTTCCGGACAGTGTGCACGCATCATGGGGCGATATCATCGATGGCCGTTCGTTGCGGACCCTCGTCGTCGCGGCCGGGATCGGCTGGTCGGTCCTCTTCGTCGTCATCGGGCTGGGCTACGAGCTGCAGCTCTACGGCGATGGTTCGCTCTTCTCCTATTCGGTCGCCGTGCGGGATGCCTGGGCGTTCCATTGGCACAACATCCCGGGCCGCGCGTTCGTCTATCTCTTCTCCTACGTGCCGGCCGAGACCTATGTCGGGCTCACCGGGGACGCGCGCGGCGGCATCGTCGTCTACGGGTTTCTGTTCTTCGGCGCGCAACTGCTGGGGCTCGCCGCGACGTTCGCGGCCGACCGTTCCAAGGGCCGCATCCTCTTCACCGGTGCATGCGCCTCGACCGCCTGCCTCTGCCCGCTGGTGTTCGGCTTTCCGACCGAGATGTGGATGGCGCATGCCGTGTTCTGGCCGGCGCTCGCGCTCTGCCATTACGCCGGCGGCGGCATCGCGGGGATCGCCGCGGTGTTCGCGGTGCTGCTCGCGCTCGTCTTCACCCATGAGGGCGCGCTGATCCTCGCCGGCGTCATCCTGGCGACCCTGGTGTTACGCGGGTTAAGGGACGCCGCGTTTCTGCGGGCGGCCGGCGCCTGTCTCGTCGCGCTCGCGATCTGGGCGTGGGTGAAGGAGACGGTCCGCCCCGACGCCTACGATGTCCCGATCCTCGCCAGGGCCGCGCGGAATTTCTTCGACCTGGCCATCCTCACCGGCAAGCTGCCCCTGCTGTTGCTCGGCGCGCTCGCGGCCTACGCCATCGCTTACGTCGTCCTCAGGCGGGAAATCCCGGCGAATGCCCATGTCACCGCCGCCGCGCTCGTCGCCGCGGCGCTCTGCGTGTACTGGCTGACGCTCGACCACGCGCTGCATGCGGACAACCGGTACTATTTGCGCACGGTGCTGCTGATCGCCACCGCCGCGCTCGGCCCGCTGGCGGCGGCGTATACGCTGGAAGCCGATGGAAGGAAGCTTCCTGCGGTCCTGCGCCGGCTGATGGTCGCTCCGGCCGGCACGGCGCGGGCGGTCGCCGGCGCGATCGCGCTGGTGATGCTGGTGCACGCGGTCGAGACCGCAAAGTTCGTGGGCGCCTGGACGGACTACAAGGACGCGGTGCGGACGCTCGCCATGGGGACGGCATCCGACCCGGAGCTCGGCGATGCGCACGTCGTCTCAGCGGCCCGGATCGGGCCGAACCGGCTGTCGTGGAACTCGACGACGCCGTTCCTGTCCGTGCTGGTGGCGCCGGATTTCGCGCCCGCACGGCTGGTCGTCGATCCGGCGGCGAATGATTTCTGGCTCTCCTGCGCCACCGCGACGGCGAGCGAGGCGGGCGACCGCGCCGTCCCGGCCGAGAGCCGCCGGCTGGTGCGCGTGCACGCCTGCCTGCACCGTTGACGGTGGCTTCCGCTCAGCGCGATGCGTCGCGCGGATGCGCACGACCGCCGGGCTTCACCGCGCGGGAGTGACCGCGGAACGCCGCCACGACCGTATCGCCGCAGCTCACCGTGATGTCGTAAATACCGTGCGGGCCGCTGCGGTTCGTCTCGATGCCGACCGCCCTCAGCTCGTCGCCGACCGCCGCCGGCCGCAGATAGGCGATCGAGCAGAACTGCGCCACCGCCGGACGGCCGGGTGCGTTGCAGACGACCGCGAACACCGCGTCGGCGAGGGCGTAGATCATGCCGCCATGGCAGGTGCCGTGGGCGTTCACCATCTCGGGGCGCACCACCATGGTGGCGCTGGCCCGGCCAGGTGCCAGCTCCTCGAAGCGGATGCCGAGCGACCTGGCGCACAGGTCGCGCTCCACGAAGGCTTCGCGATGGGCGCGGTCGGGGTCGTCGGGGTTGTCGAGCATGGGGTACAATCGTGTCGACAGAGGCGTCGCCAGGGTGCTTGCGGCTCGACCGGCCGGAAATCGACCCTGAATCTGCAATTATTGGCTCCCCGGGCCGGATTCGAACCAGCGACCAACCGGTTAACAGCCGGTTGCTCTACCGCTGAGCTACCGGGGAACACGAGCCGGCGCGGATAGCGCGCGCCGACGCGACCGGGCTATATCAAAGGTGTTGAGGC
>JBARNF010000832.1:0-3645 GCA_049802835.1 Bradyrhizobium sp. | reverse complement strand
GCTGAAGGCAAGATTCGAAGGTGAATGACGTGAAAGCGCGTGTCACGGTGACGCTGAAGTCCGGCATCCTCGATCCCCAGGGAAAGGCGATCGAGGGCGCCCTCAAATCGCTCGGCGTCGACGGCGTCGCGAGCGTGCGGCAGGGCAAGGTGTTCGACATCGAGCTCGCCGGCGCCGACAAGGCCAAGGCGGAGGCCGCGCTGAAGGCGGCCGCCGACAAGCTGCTGGCGAATACGGTGATCGAGAATTACCGGGTCGAGCTGCTGGGGTAGGCGATGGCTGTGACCAAGCGCGAGATCTACGAGCTTTTGCTGGAGATCTCGCGTGATCTGGTCCGTGTCGAACATTCGGTCGATGAGCTCCTTGCCGGTGCGCGAGCGTTGAACAGGGAGCTCTCGCCAAACTCACACACCTTCGCGACGCTGCGAGGGGACAATTCTCGAGCAAGCACTTAAGATCATGAAATCCGCCGTCCTCGTCTTCCCCGGCATCAACCGCGAACGTGACATGGCGCGCGCGCTGCGCATGATTTCCGGCCATGAGCCGGCGATGATCTGGCACGCCGAGACCGCGCTGCCCAAGGGTACCGACTTGGTGGTGGTCCCCGGCGGCTTCTCCTATGGCGATTATCTGCGCTGTGGCGCGATTGCGGCGCGGGCGCCGGTGATGGATGCGGTGCGCGACCACGCGGCCAAGGGTGGCCTCGTGCTCGGTGTCTGCAACGGTTTCCAGATCCTGTGTGAATCCGGCCTGCTGCCGGGCGTCCTGATGCGCAACGATCGGCTCAAATTCATCTGCAAGGACGTGCATCTGCGCGTCGAGCGCTCGGACTCGCCGTTTACGCGTGGCTATAACGCAGGCCAGGTCATCCGCGTGCCGGTCGCCCATGGCGAGGGCAATTATGCGGCGGACGAGGAGACGCTGAAGCGGCTCAATGGTGACGGGCGCGTGCTCTATCGCTACTGCTCTGCCGAAGGCGAGGTCGGCGACCTCAGCAACATCAACGGCGCTGCGCATTCGATCGCCGGCATCGTCAACGAGAGCGGCAATGTGCTCGGCATGATGCCGCATCCCGAGAATCACGTCGAGGACATCATGGGCTGCACCGACGGCCGCGGCCTGTTCGCAGGCCTGGTGGCGCATCTCGACCGCGCGGCCTGAAGGCCGTTCATCAAAATCGTTCCGTAACTTTTTTCTCGCGCCGCCCGGCAACACCGGGCGGCTGTTTGCGTTGTCCGCCCGATTCCCACGGGGCAAGGAACCAAGGAGGTTCTCATATGACGACGAAACATTGGCTGGGAACGGCCGCCATCATTGTTGCGATCGGCACCGGTGCGAGTGCCGCATCAGCGCAATCGGAGATGAAGCACGAGGGGGGCGCTGCGGCGGCCTCGCCGCGCGAAGCGGCGCGTCCGGGCGCTGACGTCAAGGGCGGTGCTGCCGCAGCGGAACGCGCCACGTCTGAAACCAAGCAGAGCGCGCAGGAGCGCCGCGGTGAGCCTTCCTCTGCCGGTGGGCGCGAGCAGGCCCAGGAGCGTTCCGCGCGTGATGCCAAGCAGAGCACCGAGCGCAAGGACGAGCGCGGGCCGGTCTCGGCGCAGCGTGACCGCGACGCCAAGGAGAGCGCCAAGGAGAGTGCCAAGGAGAGTGCGGAGACCAAGTCACAAGCCGACAGCAAGCAGGCCGACAAGCAGCCGGACAGCAAGGGCAAGCCCGACGCCAGGCAGCAGCAGGGACGTGCCGACGAGCCGCGCAAGGGCGAGGATCGCGCCGCGGAGAGCAAGTCGGGTGCGACCGACCGCAAGTCCGATCACGAGGCCGATCGCAACGGCAGCGACAAGAGCCGGCAGAGCCAGGACGAGCGCAAGGCAGGTACCTCCGACCAGGCTGCCGACAAGCCAAACGCCGACCGCAACAAGCAGGCCAACCAGCCGGGTGGAGCGGACACCAAGAATACGACCGCGCAGCAGAACCAGCAGACCGCTCCGGCCAGCGCCGGCAAGCCGGATGCGAACGGACAGGCCAACAACCAGACTCAGACCAACAGCACCCGCTCCAGCACGCAGGTCTCGGTGAACGACCAGCAGAAGACGCGCGTCGTCGATCAGCTGCGCCGCGATCGCGAGTTCGACCGTGCCCGCACCGACATCGACATCCGCATCAATGTCGGCGAGCGGCTGCCGGAGCGGGTGCGGCCGCGGCCGCTGCCGTCGGACATCGTGACCATCGTGCCGGAATATCGCGGCTACGAGTATACGGTCGTGCATGACGAGATCGCGATCATCGATCCGCGCAGCCGCGAGATCATCGACGTCATCCCGCAGAATGGCGTGCGCGCCGATCGCGGCGGCTACGGCGTGAGCTCGACCCGGATCGTGCTGTCGGACGACCAGCGCCAGATCCTGCGCCGCGCGGCCACGGAGACGGGCACGGTCGGCTCGACCTCGTCGTCGTCCGCCTCGTCCGGACCGAGCTGCCTGAGCCTGCGCCGCGTGCCCGATGAGCTTGCCCGCAGCAATCCGGAGCTCGCCTCCTACCAGTATCTGGCGATCGGCGACCAGGTGGTGCTGATCGATCCGCGTGACCAGAAGGTCGTGCAGGTGATCGACCAGCAATAGCGCTGCAGCAGGCGCTTGGTTCAAGGGCGGGAGCGCAATGCGCTTCCGCCCTTTTTTCGTGCTGACGGCCGCCGTACGGCAATCGAACATCACGGTCGCCGGCTTGAACCGCCGTTGCACGGATGCGTCAAACCGGCATCGTCGAGTCGCCTGCGCGGGTGCGGGATTGTCGGCCGCGCCCGGCCACGTTATCAACGTCGGCGTGTAAAGTTCCGGCCGTGAGTGGGGTCTGCCGTGCCTGTCGCCCTCGTTGTTCTGCTTCTCGACATCTCGCTGATCTACCATGCCTCGCGCACCGGGCGCCTGCAGCCCTGGGCCTTCATCATCCTGATGGTGCCGATGATCGGCGCGCTCGCCTATATCGTCGTCGAGCTGGTGCCCGAATGGCTCGGCAGCCACGATGTCCAGAAGGCGCGCAAGCGCGTCGCGAGCAAGCTCGATCCTGACAAATACTATCGCGAATTGTCGGACCGCCTGGCGGTCACCGATACGATCGCCAACCGCGCCGCGCTGGCCGAGGAATGCGTCGCGGTCGGGCGCTATGACGAGGCCGAGCACCACTACGATCATATTCTCGGCCTGCCGATGGGACACGAGCCGTTGTTTGCGCTCGGCAAGGCCAAGGCGCAGTTCGCCCGCAGACGTCCGGCCGACGCTCTGGCGACGCTCGACGAGCTGCAGAAGAGCTGGCCGGACTACAACTCCGCCGAGGCGCATCTGTTGTATGCGCGGGCGCTGCAGGAGGCCGGACGCAACGCCGAGGCGCTGGAGGAATACCAGGCGTTGCTGGACTATGCGCCGGGCAGCGAAGCGAAGGTCCGCTATGGCATGCTGCTCAAGCTGGTCGGCCGGATTGCCGAGGCCAAGATCGTGTTCACCGAGCTCCTGATCCAGATGAAGCGCGCCCCGCGCCACGTGCGCAAGGCGCAGGCCGAGTGGATCGCGATCGCCGAGAAACAGCTCGCGGGGTAGACCCGTAGCCCGGATGAGCGAAGCGACATCCGGGGTCTCACGCGTAGGTTCGGTG
>JBARNF010000831.1:0-8849 GCA_049802835.1 Bradyrhizobium sp. | reverse complement strand
GAGCGGGCCCGCACGCCGGATCCGTCGCGGCCGCCTTTTCCCCGCCGGTTCGCGCGCGCTGCGCCCACCTTCGTCGAGCCGGAACCGGCGCCCGCTGCCGAAGAACCGGCGCCAGAGGCGCCCGCCGTGAGCATCATCAAGTCCGGCGTCGTCGATGGGATGGCGTATTCGCTCTACTCGGATGGCTCGATCGAGGCGCAGATGCCCGAGGGAATGATGCGTTTCGCATCGATCGACCAGCTGCGCGCGCATCTGGAAGGTGGGCCTGACACGCGTGAGGGTTGAATAAGGCTGGTATACGGTACACAGTACTTGGCTGTGGACAGACTTCCCAAGAAGAAGTCCTCACCTTCTTGTCATTTTGCCAGTCATTTGCCCATATTGCTTGGAGAATCGGAAGACGACGCGGGTACTCGGTTCGGGGTGATACTTGCGAACGAAAGTCACCGGGCGGGGGCGGGGATGCAATGACGGACGTGGCCAGCAAGAGCTTTATCGATCTGACGGCCGATATCGTCTCGGCCTATCTGAGCAACAACCCGACGCCGGCCGCCGAGATTCCCTCTCTGATCAGCCAGGTGCACGCAGCGCTGACGCGGGTCGCGGCTGGACGCAGCGAGCCGACGCCTGAACCGGCCAGGCCCGCTGTTCCGGTGAAGAAGTCGATCCACCCGGATTATTTGATCTGTCTCGAGGACGGCAAGCGCTTCAAGTCGCTTCGCCGGCATCTGCGGACGCAATACAGCATGACGCCGGAGCAGTACCGGGACAAATGGAACCTGCCACCGGATTATCCCATGGTGGCGCCCAACTACGCGGTCACCCGCTCGCAGCTTGCCAAGAAGATGGGCCTGGGACAACAGCGTCCTGAGCGCGAGAAGTAGCTGATCAGGACGCGGCTGCGAGCGCCTCGCGGGCGTCGGTGCGGATCCGCTCGACCATCGAGCGCAAGCCATTGGAACGCTGCGGCGTGAGGTGCTCGCGAAACCCGAGCTCGTCGAACACCGCGGGTGCGTCGATGCTCATGATTTCTTGCGGCGTCCGCCCCGAATAGAGCGTCAGCAGGATCGCGATCAGGCCACGGACGATGTGGGCGTCGCTGTCGCCGAGATAGTTCAGCACCGGCGTCGCGCCGTCGCCATCGACGTGTCGCGACAGCCAGACCTGGCTCGCGCAGCCCTGCACCTTGTTCGCGGCGGAGTGCTCGTCCTCGGGCATCGGCGCCAAGGTGCGGCCGAGCTCGATCACGTAGCGATAGCGGTCGTCCCAATCGTCCAGCAGGGCGAAATTGTCGCGGATTTCGTCGATCGTCATGATGCTCTTCGGTCCCGTCCTACTTTTGATATAGGCGTTCGGCGGGACGAAAGCGACAGCCTGTTGCCGACGATCAGGGCGTCGGCGGCAGCTGCCATTCCGCCGCGAGATCATCCGCCGACAGCGTGTCGGCCGGGGCTTCGCTGCTGGGAACAGGCTCGGTCGCGGGCACGTCGATCGAACCGGTACGATCGTTGGAGCGCTTGTCGAGACTGGCCGGCTTCACGGGGCCGATGAGCTTGTCGGCGGCGGTCGGCTTCTCCGCGGTCTCGGGCTTGTCGGTGATGATCTGATAGATCTTGCGCGCGCCTTCCTGGGCACGGTGACCAATCACGGTCGCGGCCTGTCCGCCCACTTCGCAGGCCTGAGGCTGGCGCCTGCAGAACTGACCCACGTCGGAGACGGCAGCGGTCGCGGCCTGCACCGCCTCATGCGCGTTGATCTGAGGCAGCTTGTCGGCGTCGGAACTCTTCTCGCGCGGCAGCAGCACCAGCACGAGCCCGAGCCAGAATGCCATCCGAAGCAGAAAGAACATCACGCAACCCCGACCGTGCTGCTGATCTCGCGTCTGTCCTCGTCGGCGCAACCGAGATCGGCAGCTTCTTTGTTCTACGTCGCTACCCTTGCATTGGGCTTAATTGGTTGAGAATTCGCGAAGCCGGCCCGAGAACTTTTTTCGACGTAAATTTTCCATTGGCGCGAGCCGCGCGCGGATGCAACCAGCTGGAGATCGCGGCGCTTTCGCAACCGTCGCCGCGGCCGGAAACGATGCGTTCACCATCCCGGCCAAATGGCGCCGCCACCGTGGTGTGGCCCTTAGCGTTCGCTTAATGCGAGTCTGACACGGTGACTTCCGACGACAGGGGGCGTCCCGGCGCGTTCTCTCTTATTGAGAACGACCGACAGCCGAGGCGCGAGAGCCGTGAGTGTGTTGAGTATCATCCGCGATTGTCTCGATGCATTATTGCATCCATCGGCTCGATCTGATGCGATGACGCGCGCGCGCCACCGCGCCTTCATCGCGCCGCGCCTGCTCGGCAGCCTCGCAGTCTTCGCGGCGTTTCCAGCCTATCTCGCGATGCGCGGCGCGCCGAGCGCGCTGGAGGTCGGGGCCCTGGCGTGGCTGATCGCGCCGATCATGCTGTCCTGGTTCCTGTCGCGGACCGGGCGTTACGAGAGCGCCTGCGCGTTGTCGTCGCTCGCGATGTCCGCACTGATCATGGCGGTGGCGATCAAGACCGGCGGCATCGAATCCTTTGTCGCCGTGTGGCTGATCGTCGTTCCCCTGGAGGCGGCGTTCTCGGCATCGCGCCGCGTCGTCGTATTCGCCGCCGCGCTGGCGCTGTCTTGCGCGCTGCTGTTGATCCTCATCGGGCATTTCGGCTGGTTGCCCAGGTCGGAAGCGAATCCGGAGTTGCGGACCGCGCTGCTCGCCTTCGGAGTTGCCTCCGCGACGCTCTACGCGGCCGTGCTCGCCTTCGCCGCCGACACGCTGGCGCGGACCAGCGTGACGCTGCTGTCGATGGAGGAGGAGCGCTATCGTCTGCTGGCGCGCAACATGAGCGACGTGATTTCCCGCCACCGCCGCAACGGTGCGGTCATGTTCATTTCGCCTGCGGCCGAATGCCTGCTCGGCGCGCCGGTCGCACAACTGCACGGTCACGGCCTGTTCGAACGGGTTCATGTCGCGGACCGGCCGGCCTATCTCACGGCACTCTCCGAAGCGGCGCGCGGCAGCGAGGCCTCCAGCGTCGAGTTCCGCCTGCGCCGCGATGCGGCCGGTGAGCCGCGCGGCGTCCACCATCCGGTCGATTTCATCTGGGTCGAAATGCGCTGCCGACCGCTCGATCACGCCGGCCCGACGCCGAGCGGCCCGGAGCAGGAGGTCGTCGCGGTGATGCGCGACGTCACCGATCGCAAGCTGCAGGAACAGGCGCTCGAACTGGCGCGCAGCGCGGCGGAGCGCGCCGACGCCGCCAAGACGCGGTTCCTCGCGACCATGAGCCACGAGCTGCGCACGCCGCTGAACGCCATCATCGGTTTCTCGGACATGCTGATGCAGGAGCAGACGCTGGTCTTGAACGCAGCGCGCCGCCGCGAATATGCGCAGCTCATCAACGATTCAGGTCAGCATCTGCTGTCGGTCGTGAACGGCATCCTCGACATGTCGAAGATGGAGTCCGGCAATTTCGAAATCACGCCGGAACCTTTCGCGCCGCGCGCCGCGCTGATCAATTGCTGCAATCTGCTGGCGCTGCGCGCGCGCGAAAACGGAATCGATCTCTCCGCCGACGTCCCGCACGATCTGCCGATCATCACCGGCGATCCGCGCGCCTTCAAGCAGATCGTGCTCAATCTGGTGTCCAACGCGATCAAGTTTACGGAGCGCGGCGGCCGGGTCGCGGTGTCCGCCGGCGTCGACGGTCCGCAACTGGTCCTGCGAATCACCGACACCGGCGTCGGTATCGCCGCCGACGACCTCAAACGGATCGGCGATCCATTCTTCCAGGCCGGCAAGACCTATCAGCGTCGTCACGAGGGAACCGGCCTGGGTCTCTCGATCGTGAAGAGCCTCGTGAACTTGCATGGCGGCGAAATGTCGATAGAAAGCAAGCTCGACGAGGGGACGACGGTCGCGATCGCCCTGCCGATCAACTTCGTGGCGGCGGAAACCGCCGGCGCCAATGTCACGCCGCTCTCACCCCCGCGGTCAGCCCAGGCAGGGCAGATGATTCAGGTGAAGAAGAGTGCCTAGACGAGTTGCAGACGATGACGAGGCGCGGCCGCGACGTCGCAGGCGCGCCAGCGCAGCCGTTGTCGAAGCCGCGGACGAGCGCGGCTGGCTGATGCGCGCCATGCTCTACAGTCCGAAGGACCTATTTGCCGGGATGCTCGCCTGCGCTGCCGGCAGCGCGATCATCGTCAATGCCGTGTTCCTGCAATCGGGACCGCATCCGGCGCCGATGTTCGGTTCGATCGTGACCATTCCGCCGGCTCTCGCCAGTTCCAATCCGCTGCCGCGGGCTCGGCCGATGGAGGCCGATATCTCTCCCTTCGACCCCAAGGTCATCGAGACCAGGTCCGCCGAAGCCAGGGCGAGCGAGTCCAGAGCCGCCGAGTCGAGATCGGCCGATGCGCGCACTGATCAGAAATATGCCGATCCGCTGGCTGATCTGGTCCGGTCGGTCAGCGGCGGGCAGGGCGCGTCACGCACGCCGTCGACGCAGCAGGGCGGCAACGCGCGTCGCGTCGCCGCCGTTCAGCGCGCGCTGACGGAGTATGGCTACGGTCAGCTGAAGCCGACCGGGATGATCGGGTCGGACACCCAGGTCGCAATCCAGAAGTTCGAGCGCGAGCGCAAACTGCCGGTGACGGGCCAGCTGTCGGATCGTCTGGTGCGTGAGCTTGCGATTGTCATCGGCCGTCCGATCGAATAGAGCAGGACCTCCATCGGCTCGAACTGCGGCGCCCTTGCGCCGGCCGTGACATCCTCAATGCGATTGAAATCAAGCATCTGGGTCAGCGCCTATCTGCGCCGCTGCCAGTCGGCGGGCGTGTTCGGCGCGATCCGTCGGCGTGGGGCGGAAGAGGCCGGTGCCGTTTTCGTCAAGGTCGCGTTGATGAATGGGACGGCGCAGCTCTACATGCCGGCGCCCCAGACCGTCTACGACGACAGCCGGCCGATCGACCGCTTCTTCGTTCCGGTGTCCCCGCAGCCGATGCCCGAATCCGACGTCGACGAACGTCTCGTGAAGGAACTGCGCTTCGATCCCGATGCCTGGATCGTCGAGACCGAGGACAAGGAAGGCCGCCACTTCCTCGAGCTCGCGAGCGAGAAGCCGTAGCCGCTACCCAAGTCGAGGTCCGGTGGAGGGCGCGTGTCGCGACGCGGCACCTGTCAACGCTTGAAGCCGTCGGTTCCGGTGCGCACGATCGGCCTCGCCGGCGCCTGGGTGCCGGTTCGGGTCGGGCTCGTGCGGAGCGCCTGACGTTCGTCATCATAGAGCGCCGGCCGGTGTTTCGCCCGGGCTGCGGCCATGGCAGAGCCACGCCACGCCGCCAGCATGATCAGGGCAGCGCGCTCGCTGAGGCGCACGTAGAAGCGCGACAGCCTGAAGACGGTCTGGACGGACTGTCCCATCTCGGGCTTGAGAAACAGCAGCACGCGCTCGAACACGGGCGCCGGCATGCCCAGCGCCTTTGCGGCGCAGGCCAGCGGCTCGCCGCTCGGATCATTCGCGAGCTCGATGGTGATGCGCGCCGGCAGGATCAGGCTTTCGCCGAGCTCCGCCGTGAACGTCTCGACGTCGGCGTTGAAGGCCGCCATCTCCAGCGCCTCGATCGCGTGCGCCGCCCGGTGCGCGGGAATCGGCGCAGCCGGCTTCAGCGGCGTCGTGGCGAGATTCTGCAGGATGGCGATGCGCTCATGCGGGCTGGCGCGCAGGAACATCTCGCTCAGCTCGGCCGCATCCTTCGGCTGCATCGACAGGCTGGCGGACGTCACGTCATCCCGCGTCCCCGCCCTGGAGGGCGGTGATCGAAGCGATGGCGGAATGGGGCCGGCGAGCGGCAGCGCCGCGTCGTCCTGCACGGGGCGCAGCCCGAGCTTCTTCAAGATCTCGGTCGGGGTGGACGGATAGATCGCGAGACGGGCGCGGACGGCCGCGCGGGTCGCATCATCGACGTCATCGACGAGGCGCGAGGCCAGTTCGACGAACTGCCGCTCCTCATCGGCCGAGTGCGCGCTCGCCTGGACATAGAGATCCGTCAACACGCGCAGCAGAGTGGGTTTGATGTCGACGCCTTCGCGGCGCGAAAGCGTAAGCAGCCCGTCGAAGCCCGGGAATAGCGATGATCTTGTCATGTCGGGTTACGCAACTCAGGCAATCGTTGCGCCGATTAGAGCCGAGTTGTTTTAATGGGGCGTTAAGGAAAACAATCGGTGAAGATCGGCCGAAACTGCCCGGTGACATCCCGGTGAGACAAAGGCGCAACGCTTGCTTGCCATCTCCGTCACCTCTGCACGCGATCCGTGTCCACGTCTTGGGCATTAAGAACCTCTTAACCACGTCCTGATCTTAATCGACCCGTTCGGGGATCGGCTCCTGGCGTTGCCATGCCGGCGGCTTGATCCTGTCTCACCGCGTCGAATGCCGTCTCGTCTCTTCATTTCCAGGCGCGGCATCGGGATCGTCAGTTGTGCGTGCTCTCTGGCCTGCGAAGTTCGGGCAAGGGGGAGGTTGGGGGTACGAACTTCGGGGCACGAAAGAGAGCTGACATGGCGACCATCATTGAATTTCCGGCGGATATGGCGCGTCGCGCGCGATCTGCCGTGACCGGCGCGCCGCAGGAGGGCATGGGCACGATCCTGATTCTTCCCGTCATTCGGATCGAGCGTGACAGCACGACCGACGATCGCGGTCCCCGCGAGGGCGCCGCACCGAGCCGCCGCCGCCGTCGCCGCTGACAGATCAGGGGAATTGGAATGCCGGCCATGATGCTTCCGGTCCGGCGTGCCGTGCCGGTCCTTGCCTTCCTTCTCGTCGGTGAACTGCTCGGCGCCTGCAGTGGCGGTGATTTCGGCCGCACCCGCGCCGATATGCGCAACGACGACATGCACAAATGGATCGGGGCGGAAGCCACGGCCAGCGTGGGCGTCAAGCCATCGCAGTTCCAGCTGACCGACAATGAGCGCCAGCTGCGCGATCTCGCTTATCCGCTGATCGAGCCGCCGCATTCGCGCCCGGCCTGGAAGACCGTGTTCGGCGACTATCAGCCGTCAGCGTCGCCCTGGCGCCAGAAGGTCGCGTTCGACCGCACCGCCTATGGTCGTGCCCTGATCGACGAGCCGCACCGGTCGCATGCCTCGCGCTATACGCAGCTGATCGACGACGTGCGCGACGACATCACGCGCTTCGAGCCGTTCTTCGCCTCGGCCATCCGCGTCATCGATCTCGACCGCAAGCGCGACGCCAGCATGAACTACATGACCGAGCTGTCGCCGCGCGAAAGGGCCGATGCGGTCGCGCGCATGCAGGAAAATTCGCTGATCGTGCAATGGGTGCAGATCAGCCTGGAGCAGCGGGTCTCGTCCTATCGCTGGGCGCTGGAGCGCCTGGTGCTGCAGGCGCCTGACGGAATGGCCGCCGACGCCGATCGCCTGATCGGCGAGCTGGCCGCCCAGACCGCCAATCCGCCCGTGGCGGCGCGGCCGTTGATCGAGCGGCCCATCACCACCAAGGGCTAGCAGCTCCGCCGGCCGCACCGGCGGGCCGGCCTCGGTGATGTTGCCTCACTCTGGCCGGACGACGCTGAACGCTTCCTCCAGCAGATGCGGCGTGTGCTTGCCGGTCGAATCCCGGCAGGCACGTTCGAAGTAGTCCGCCAGCGCCGGCCTGAAGCGCTGATGTGCCGCCTTCTCGATGATGCTGCGGGCGCGCTGCTTCGGCGACAGGCCGCGCAGGTCGGCAAGCCCGTGTTCGGTCACGAGGATCTGCACGTCGTGCTCGGTGTGGTCGACATGGGTCACCATCGGAACGATGCTGGAGATGGTGCCGTTCTTCGCGGTCGATGGGGTCATGAAGATCGACAGATACGCGTTGCGTGCAAAGTCGCCGGAGCCGCCGATGCCGTTCATGATGCTGCTGCCGCGGACATGGGTCGAATTGACGTTGCCGTAGATGTCGGCCTCGATCAGGCCGTTCATCGCGATGACGCCGAGCCTGCGGATGACTTCCGGATGGTTCGATATCTCCTGCGGCCGCAGCACGATGCGATCGCGCAGGAACTCGATCTCCTGGTTGAACTGCACGGCTGCCTCGGAGCTGAGCGAGAGCGCCGTGGCAGAGGCGAGATCCATGCGGCCCGAGCGGATCAGGTTGAGCATGCCGTCCTGCAGGACCTCGGTATAGGCGGTCAGATGCGGAAACGGGCCGTCATCGAGTCCGGCCATCACGGCGTTCGCGACATTGCCGACGCCGGATTGCAGCGGCAGCAGGTTGCGGGGCAGGCGACCCTGTTTCACCTCGTGCGCGAAGAACTCCAGGATGTGCCCGGCAATGGCGCCGGAGATGGCGTCCGGCGCTGCGAAGCTCGTGTTGCGGTCCGGTGCATGGGTCTCGACGACGGCGATGACCTTGTCCGGATTGCAGCGATAGGTGGTCTCGCCGATGCGGTCGCCGGGCGCCACGATCGGGATCGGCTTGCGATGCGGCGGCAGCCGCGTGCCGTAGTAAATGTCGTGCATGCCGAGCAGCGCCGGATTCATCCACGAATTCACCTCGATGATGATGCGGTCCGCGAGATCGAGCCAGGTCTTGTTGTTGCCGATCGAGGTCGACGGGATCAGCCGCCCGTCCGGCAGGATACCGGCGCATTCGATCACGGCGACGTCGAGATGGCCGAGAAAGCCAAACCACACGAACTGTGCGACATGGCTGAGATGGAGATCGATATAGTCGATGCTGCCGGCGTTGATCCTCTGCCGCGTCATCGGGTCGGATTGATAGGGCAGGCGCAGGTCGATGCCGTTGGCC
>JBARNF010000830.1:0-4594 GCA_049802835.1 Bradyrhizobium sp. | reverse complement strand
GTGAAGACACCGTGCAAGGTGGTTGCGATCAGCTGCCGCCATAGCGCCGACGACCTGCCGTTCGCGATCGAGGACCGCCTGATCGATCTCGATGCCGTGCCGGATGCGGCGAAGGCAAATTTCAAGGTCGATCCGCCGGGCTCGTGGCTGCTGCATCACGTGCCCTGGACCGAAGCGGAGCACGCGATCAGCGCGATCGTCGCCGACGCCGCGATCGCCGACGGCCTGGACATTGCGGTCGGCGCGCCCTGCCTCGTGATCGAGCGCCACACCTGGCGCAAGACGCAGCCGCTCACGGCGGTGCGGCTGGTCTATCCGGGCGAGCAGCACCGGCTGGTCGCCAGATTCAAGGGCAGCGAATGAGCGGGCCATGTGCGCCAGAGCTGAGCACGAGATTTGCAGGCACGCTTGCAGACACGCTTGCACGGAATTGCGGTCAGCACAGCCTACGCGGGCCGCACGAGGTTTCGACGGACTCCATTCAACAGCAGAGGACAACGACGATGCGCAGATACGGGGCACTCGCAGTAACGGCCGCCCTCCTGGCCTCCACCACCGCTTACGCTGATGACGTCAAGGTCGGGATCGGCATTTCCGGCTGGACCGGCTTCGCACCGCTGACGCTGGCGAACGAGGCCGGCATCTTCAAGAAGAACGGGCTCGACGTCACCATCAAGAAGATCCCGCAGAAGGATCGCCACCTCGCGATCGCCGCCGGTGACGTGCAGTGCGCGGCGACCACGGTCGAGACCTGGATCTCCTGGAACGCCAATGGCGTCGCCACCAAGCAGATCTTCCAGCTCGACAAGAGCTATGGCGCCGACGGCATGGCGGTGCGCAACGACGTCACGTCGATCAAGGAGCTGAAGGGCAAGACCGTGGCCGCCTCGGCGCCGGGCACGTCGCCCTATTTCGGGCTGGCCTGGATGCTGAAGAAGAACGGCCTCACGGTGAAGGACGTCACCATCGTGAACCTGGAGCCGGCCGCCGCCGCGCAGGCTTTCGTCGCCGGCCAGAATGATGCGGCCATGACCTACGAGCCTTATCTGTCGACGGTGCGCGCCGCGCCGGACAAGGGCAAGATCATCGCCACCACGCTCGACTATCCGATGGTGATGGACACGTTCGGCTGCACGCCGAAATTCCTCGCCGAGAACCCGAAGGCCGCCAAGGCGCTCGCCGACAGCTATTTCGAGGCGCTCGACATGATCGGCAAGGAGCAGGCCAAGGCCTACGAGATCATGGGCAAGGACGTGAAGCAGAGCGGCGAGCAGTTCGGCAACTCCGCCAAATACCTGCGCTGGCAGGACAAGGCGGCCAACCAGAAATTCTTCGAGACCGAGTTCAAGACCTTCAACAAGGAAGCCGCCGAGCTGCTGCTGGAGGTCGGCATCATCAAGCAGGTTCCGAAGATCGAGGACCTCTACGATTCGAGCTTCATCAAGTAGGCGCCGATCGATCCGTCATTGCGAGCGCAGCGACTTGTCCGCCGTAGCCATTAGGCGAAGGCGGAAGCAATCCAGGGCCAGGAAGAAAGTCTGGATTGCTTCGTCGCAAGAGCTCCTCGCAATGACGGCGTTGATGCATCCCGCCCGACGATGAGCAGCGTACTCTGAAGCCAGCTGTTTCGATCTCACCATCCTCAGCCCGCGCCGCTCGCGGACCGCTCGCAACGTGAAAGCCCGATCCGTGATCCGTCCCCTCGATCCCGTCAGCGCCCGGTCCCGCACGGCGCTCGGCCTCGCCTTCTTCGTCGCCTTCGTCGCGGCGTGGTCGCTGGCGACGTTCGGCGGCTATGTGTCGAAGACGTTCCTGGCCGATCCCATGACCATGCTGCGCGAGGGCTGGGATCTCCTCACCAAGTTCGGCTTCCTCACCGACATCGGCATGACGGTCTGGCGCGTCGTCGGCGGCTTCGTGCTGGCGGCCGTGATCGCGGTCCCGCTCGGCCTGCTGATGGGCGCCTACAAGCCGATCGAGGCGCTGCTCGAGCCGTTCGTCTCGTTCGCACGCTATCTGCCGGCGTCCGCGTTCATTCCGCTGCTGATCCTGTGGGCCGGCATCGGCGAGCTGCAGAAGCTCTTGATCATCTTCATCGGCTCGGTATTCCAGATCATCCTGATGATCACGGTTACCGTGGGCAACACGCGCCGTGATCTCGTCGAAGCCGCCTATACGCTGGGCGCCAGCGACCGCGGCATCATCGGCCGCGTGCTGCTGCCGTCGGCCGCGCCCGACATCGCCGAGATCCTGCGGCTCGTGCTCGGCTGGGCCTGGACCTACGTGATCGTCGCCGAGCTGATCGGCTCGTCCTCGGGCATCGGCCACATGATCACCGACAGCCAGGCGCTGCTCAACACCGGGCAGATCATCTTCGGCATCATCGTGATCGGGCTGATCGGCCTGATCTCCGATTTCCTGTTCAAGGCATTCAACGCCTGGCTGTTCCCGTGGAAGCTGGCATGACCACGCTCGTCATCGATCACGTCTCGCGCACCTTTCCGGCCCGCCAAGGCCATGCGCCAACGCGCGCGCTGGAGCCGGTCGAGCTCACCATTGGCAACAACGAATTCGTCACCATTCTCGGGCCCTCGGGCTGCGGCAAGTCGACCCTGCTACGCATCGTCGCTGGGCTCGACCATCCGACCAGCGGCCGCGTGCTGCTCGATGGACGGGAGGTGACCGGGCCCGGCGCCGATCGCGGCATGGTGTTCCAGTCCTACACGCTGTTTCCGTGGCTCACCGTGCGCGAGAACATCGCCTTCGGCCTGCGCGAGCGCGGCGTGGCGGAGGCCGAGCGCAACGCGGTCGCCGACCGCTACATCCAGCAGATCGGGCTGAAGGGTTTCGAGAACCACTGGCCCAAGCAGCTCTCCGGCGGCATGCAGCAGCGCACGGCGATTGCGCGCGCGCTCGCCAACGATCCGAAGATCCTGTTGCTCGACGAGCCGTTCGGCGCGCTCGACAACCAGACCCGCGTGCTGATGCAGGAGATGCTGCTGGGCATCTGGGAGCGCGACCAGAAGACGGTGCTGTTCGTCACCCACGACATCGAGGAGGCGATTTTCCTCGGCAGCCGCGTGCTGGTAATGAGCGCGCGGCCGGGCCGCATCAAGGCTGACATCAAGATCGAGCTGCCGCATCCGCGCTCCTACAAGATCAAGACCTCGCCGGAATTCGTCGCGCTCAAGGAGCGGCTCGTCGAGGAGATCCGCGCCGAGGCGCTGAAGGTCGCGGCCGAGGCGTGAGGTTCGGCTGCGCTGCTTTGAGGTCACAGGTCCGTTGCCGCTGCGATGTCTGACGCCGCACGTCGTCCGCTCGCCCGCGCAGCCGTGCGACGGCTGATACGCTTCAGCCAAGGCACAAGGTGGAACGCGCACATGAGCAAATACATCGCGGTCATACCGCCTAGCGGAGCCCCCGCCGGCATGGCCGAGCAGATCGGGTCGGACCGGCCGTCACGCGCCATGGCGTTCAACACTGCCATCAGCGCGAAGGTCGGCGAGGCGGCGAGGCGCAGACCGTTGGCGATGTCAGGCATCACGACTGTCCTGAACGGGAAGAACGCCATGGCTTCACTCCGTGATCAGCGCTTGCCGTATTCGTCGTGGCGGCGCCACCAGACACCCTGCTCGTTGCGTCCCTTCGGTGCGCGATCGAGCCATTGATAGGCACCCCACAGGCCGTCGAGGCCGCGGGCGTAGGCCGAATAGGTGTGATAGACGGCGCCATCCTCCAGGATGAACGCGCTCATACCCGGCCGATCGCGCATGAACGTCGCGCCATCAGTACCTGCGCCGGCCGCGATCTCCGCCACCATCGACGGCACGTCGCCAGCCCCGAGCGGAGGACTGGTGCGATAGTTGTAGTCGGTGCCGCCCTGGCGCTGCTGGTGCTCGGTGATCGCGACGTTGAAGTCGAAATTGAAGTCGCTGCTCGCCGACGACGCCCATGGGAAGGTCCAGCCCATGCGCGCCTTGTAGGCCCTGAGCTTCGCGAGCGGCGCCCGCGACACGGCCCACAGCATCACGTCGTGATTGGCGAGATGAACCTGGAAGCCGTTGAAGCCGTCGGCAATCATCGAGCATGACGGGCAGCCGGCCTGAAAGTCGGGCCCGAACATGAAGTGATAGACCAGCAGCTGCGAGCGTCCCTTGAACAGGTCGGGCAGCGTGGCCGGTCCCTCCTCCGTGTCGAAGCGATAGTCCTTGTCGACGCGCACCCACGGCAGGGCCTGGCGGCGCTGCGCCATCTCGTCGCCGCGTCGGGTGAGTTCCTTTTCGGCTTCCAGCAGGTCCAGCCGTGCCTTGAGCCAGTCTTCGCGAGTTCCCGTGATATGCATGGTCATGGTGTCATCCTTTGCGTGTTGACCGCGAGGAAGACTAGGATCGGCGCGGGAGGAAGCGGGAGTGACAAGTGTGGCGGGATTTGCATGGACTCGCTGATATCAGCCGCAGCGCAGGCGCTCGCAGCGGGTGATCCGCTCGGCGCGCTGAACCGCGTCGCGTTGCGCGACGATCCGCCAGCATTGGCGCTGCGCGGCATTGCCATGGCGCGGCTCGGCGACTTCACGCGGGCGAAGGCGCTGCTGCGC
>JBARNF010000829.1:0-1628 GCA_049802835.1 Bradyrhizobium sp. | reverse complement strand
CCTCAGCAATACCCCGTCACGCCGCAGGCGTAGGGCAGGCGGAACATGTAGTTGGTGTAGCCTTCGCCGCCGTAATAGGGGCCCTGATAGTCATAGGAGAAGGCGCGGCCGTAATAGCCGGGCAGCTCCTGGCGGCCGAGCAGCAGCGGCGTCGAGGGCCACATCGGGGAGATCAGCGAGTCCTCGTCCTTGACGACGACGGCCGCAGGCGGCGGCGCTTTGACCGCGCGGCGCGCCTTGTAGTGCACGACCTTGTCGTGAACTCCCGGCAGATCGGCTGCGAGCACGACGCTGTTTGCTGCGATGGCCGCCAGCAGCATCATGATCACGATCGTTCGCATCCTGCTCTCCTCAACTTCTGTCGGTCGGGCGCGTTCGCAGTGCACGGCCTCTCGGTCCGCGGCTGCATCGGACCGCGGCGCGATTCCATGGCTGGCAGGATGGCCCCAGTATGGTTAACGAAAGCTTCCATTGGTCTAAAGTCGAGTACAATCACCCGTAGAAGGACGGGCTTTTTCAGCTTTCGTTAAGTTCTGCTGGTGCAAGTTTACAGCTGCCGGCGATTTTGAAGGCCGGTTTGAAGGCCCGCCGGACGCGAGCCGCAAGGCTGCGTCCGAGGCGAAAATCTCTGCTGCATTTCATCAGAGTCTCAGACCATAAGGGGTCGAGCATGTCGGTCATCGTGTTTTCCGCGCGCGTACGCCAAACGCTCCTGTCACGAACCCGCTCGACGACATCCGCACTTGTGGCCATCGACGAGGATGCCGCCTGTCGCCAGGCGCTATCGGCGCGCCGGCTGATTGCGAAGTCCGAGCTCCCGCTCGCCAGCCACGCCTATGAGAGTCTGCTGCTGCTGCTGAGATAGATCACGAGTCAACGAGGGGCGCGGTCCGAGAAGCCGGAAACGGCGCGGCCGTGGGACGAAAGAGAGCGCGGAAGCCCTGGGGAGGGCCACCCGCGCTCTCTTTGTTTTCGGGGCGTTGATTGTCGTCGTCGGGTCTCAGTGACTTCGTCATGCGCGGGCTTGTCCCGCGTGCGGGGCCGAAGCCCCCTCGGCGCGGCGAAGGCTCGCGCATCCACGTCGTCCTTTCCAGGGCAAGGACGTGGATGGCCGGGTCAAGTCCGGCCATGACGTTGATAGAGACGAACTCGCATAGTTGCGCGCCCGGCTCGTTGCTCGATCAGAGCAGCTGATCGACGTTACGCGCCCAGCGCCTGCTCGAGGTCGGCGATGAGGTCTTCCTTGTCCTCGATGCCGACCGAGATGCGGACGATGTCGGGACCGGCGCCGGCCTTGATCTTGGCGGCATCGTCGAGCTGGCTGTGCGTGGTCGAGGCCGGGTGGATCACCAGCGAGCGGGTGTCGCCGACATTGGCCAGATGCGAGAATAGCTTCAAATTCGACACCAGCCTGACGCCGGCGTCGTAGCCGCCCTTGAGCGCGAAGGTGAACACGGCGCCGGCACCCTTCGGGCAGTATTTGCGGGCGAGCGTGTGGTACTTGTCCTCGGGCAGGCCGGCATAGCTCACCGCGGCGACCGCGGGATGGCGGCTGAGATATTCGGCGACCGCCTTGGCATTGTCGCTGTGCTTCTGCACGCGCAGCGGCAGGGTCTCGATGCCCGTCA
>JBARNF010000828.1:0-1666 GCA_049802835.1 Bradyrhizobium sp. | reverse complement strand
TCGTGTCCGCGGCGCACTCCATTGTCCTGCCGGGCGAGGCCACATCGAGATCCGGCGAGCCATCGCTCCCGGTTCACGCGGTCGATAGGGCGAATGATACGACCTCGATCGTAAGGACACGCACAAGCTGGCGATCTCGCCTTACACCAGCATTACGTCGTTGGGTCGATGGGTGCGAAATTCGCAATCGGCTTGACGGCGATCATCACAGCGAGTCGCTGTCAGCCGGAGGCCGGGCGCATCAGCTCCCCAAAAGGCCGCGGCGGCTGAAGTCGCGGGTCGCAGGTTCTTGAATCCGTCTGGAGCTGCGCCCGGTCAGCCGACACTGGTCCATCCGTCTCGGGCGAGACATGGCACAAGATGGCACAGACCTGGTCCACGAGGCCCATGACGGCCGCGTCCGGGGAAGTCCGGGGAAGCCATCAGCCTAGTGGAACCCGCGCCGTACCGTGCTACAAGAGGCCGTGCACGATCTCCGGGAGCTTTCGGTGCCGCGCGCGCGGGTGAAGATCGATGTCGAGGCCAACGAGCCCGGCTGGACCCCCGCACGCGAAGAGCTGTGGCGGCGCATCGCCGCGCATGATTTCGAGCCCGAAACGCCACTCAACTTCACGCAGCGGCTGGCCCGCGACCACGGCTGGAGCCTGGACGAGGCCCGCGCCGCAATCGAGGCCTACCGCCGCTTCTGCTTTCTCGCCATGGTCTCGCCGACGCCGGTCACGCCAAGCGAGATGGTCGACGAGGTCTGGCATCAGCACCTGATCTATTCGCGCGACTATTGGACGCTCTGGTGTGGCGAGCGGCTGCAGGCGCCGCTGCATCACGACCCCACCCCGGGCGGTCCGGAGGCGCAGATGGTCTACCGACGCCAATATGCCGAGACCCTGGCGCTGCACGAACGCTTCTTCGGGCCGCCGAGCGCCGATCTGTGGCCCGCGACACATGTGCGCTTCGCCGGCCCGCGCTATCACGTCATCGACCGTAACCATTGCCTCATCATGCCGCGGCCCAGCGCATGGCTGCGCCGTCTGTTCAGGAGATGATCCCTTGCCGCTCAATCCATTCGACTGGACTGCCGGCCCGTTTTTGCTGCTGTATGTCGCGAGCGCCTTGGTCCTGTTCGGGCTGAGCTTCCTGGCAAGACAGATGATCGGCCCTCCGGTGGCGATCCATCCTTTGAACGAGCTGGAGCTCGCCTATCTCTCGGGCGGCGAACAGCGGCTGGGCGAAGTGGTGCTGCTGACCCTCGCCTCGAAAAATGCCGCAACGTTCACCCCTCGCAATCACCGAATCACGATCACCGATCAGGCGCCAATCACCTCCATGGTCAAGCAGCCGACTCGTCTTGTGTTCAAACCCGAGATGACCTGGCGGCAGTTCCAGACCACGCTGGCGCCGCTCGCCGAGCACATCCGGCACCGCCTGCAGAATCTAGGCTACTATCCAACGGCCATTCAAACGACCGCGTTCCGCAGCCTGTTCCTGGCCGTCGTCGGAGGGCTTCTTCTCTTTGGCGCGATCAAGGTCGTTGTTGGTGCCGGGCGGCACCACCCCGTGATGGTGCTGGTCATGCTGCTGGCGGCGACCTGCGTTGCGGCGGTCATCCTGCTGATGCGGCCCATGCGGACGCGCGCCGGCAACGCCGCGCTGCAGCGCTACCAAACCA
>JBARNF010000827.1:0-10425 GCA_049802835.1 Bradyrhizobium sp. | reverse complement strand
CTGCAGGCCGCTGCCGAGGGCACGCCGACGCGCATGCCGGCGCTGCCGGCTTCTCCCTTCTCCTCCGTTCCAGGACCGCTTCATGACGCCTGAGCTCAATCCGACCCGCGATCCCGTCCACATCCGCCACGGCTCCAATATCGGCCAGCCGCTGTCGCGCGTGGATGGTCTGGCGAAAGTCACCGGCACCGCACGCTATGCCGCCGACAACAATCCGCCCGGCCTGCTCCATGCCGTGCTGGCCGTGAGCAGCATCGCCCGCGGCCGCGTCGTCGCTCTCGATGTCGACGCCGCCAAGGCCCATCCCGGCGTCGTCGAGGTGATGACCTCTGCGAATTGTCCCAAGCTTTCTGCCGATCCCGACGGCAAGCCGAACCCGTTCGCGTTCCGGTTCGAGGCGCTGCAGAACGATCGCGTGCGCTATGCCAACCAGCCGATCGCGGTCGTCATTGCGGAGAGCCTGGAAGCCGCGACCGAAGGCGCGGCGCTGCTGTCGCCGCGCTACGAGGCCGAGCCGGCGCGCATCGGCCTCGATGCAGGTGGCGCCTACGTTCCGCCTGTCGTCGGCATGGGCTACCCTGCCGAGAGCCACCATGGCGACGTCGAGGCCGCGCTGACGGGCAGCGACAAGCAGATCACCGCCACCTACGAGACGCCGGCGCATTATCACAATGCGATGGAGCCGCATGCGATCGTCGCGGAGTGGCAGGGCGATCGGCTCGTCATCGACACGCCGACGCAGGGCCTGGTGATGATGCGGGGACGCCTTGCCGAACTGTTCGGCATCGCTCCTGACAACATCCTGATCCGCAGCCCCTATCTCGGCGGCGGCTTCGGCGGCAAGGGCCTGATCGCAGGACCGCAGGTCCTTGGCATTCTCGCCGCCAAGCTGTCCGGACGCCCGGTGAAGCTGGTGGTGCGCCGCGAGCAGCTCTACGGTCCGTTCGGCCATCGCTCGCCGACGCGGCAGACGCTGCAGCTCGGCGCGAGTGCCGCAGGACAATTGTCGGCGATCCATCATCACGCCCGGGTCGCGACCTCGAGCTTCGAGGACTTCTACGAGGCGGCGGCGCATGTGACACATACGCTCTACGCCGCGCCGGCGATCGCAACCACCTATGACGCGGTGCGCATGGACACCGGCACGCCGCTGTTCGTGCGCGCACCCGGCATCGCGCCGGGCTCGATCGCACTGGAAAGCGCTGTCGACGAGATGGCGGAAGCCTGCGGCCTCGACCCACTCGCCTTCCGGGTCAAGAACTACGCCGAGGTCGAGCCCGCCACCGGCAAGCCGTTCTCATCCAAGGCGCTGCGCGAGTGCTACACGCAAGGCGCCGAGCGTTTCGGCTGGTGGGAGCGGCCGCTGAAGCCGCGCATGATGCGCGACAAAGACGGCTTCCTGGTCGGCTGGGGCATGGGCACGGCGACCTTCCATGCGCTGATGTTCGCAGGCCAGGCGCGCGCGGTGATCCGGCGTGACGGCACCGGCGTGGTGGAGAGCGGCGCGCACGACATGGGTCAGGGCGCCTGGACGGCGTTCGCGCAGATCGCGGCTGACTCGCTGGCGCTCGGCCTCGACCAGGTCGCGTTCAAGGCCGGCACTTCGGACCTGCCGGATGCCGGCATTGCCGGCGGCTCGGCCCACACCGCAACGGTCGGCACCGCGATCCACAATGCAGGAGCTGCCGTGATCGGAAAGCTCGCCGAGCTTGCGACCTCGGATCAGCGCTCGCCGCTCTACGGCGGCGGCAACGCCGGCGTGATCGCCCGCAATGGGCGGCTGCTCCGGCGCGACGACGAAAGCCGCGGCGAGAGCTATGCCGACATCCTGGCCCGCGCAGGTCTCGCCGAGATCGAGGGGACCGGCTCGGGCGTGCCCGATCCCGCCGCCAACGAGCAGTACGCGATGAGCTCGCATGGCGCCGTGTTCGCCGAAGTGAAGGTCGATCCGGATCTCGGCCAGGTCAGGGTGACGCGGATGGTCGGCGCGTTCGCCGCCGGCCGGATCATCAATCCGAAGCTGGTGAACAGCCAGCTGGTCGGCGGCATGATCTGGGGCATCTCGCTGGCACTGCACGAGGAGGCCGTCACCGACCGCCGCAGCGGCCGCATCATGAACGCCAATCTCGGCGAGTATCATGTGCCGGTGAACGCCGATGTCCCGGCGATCGAGGCGTTCACGGTCACGGAGCACGATCCGTTCGTCAATCCGCTCGGCATCAAGGGCGTCGGCGAGATCGGCATCACCGGCTCGGCCGGCGCAGTCGCCAACGCCGTGGCGCATGCGACGGGCGTCCGCATCAGGCGCTTCCCGTTGCGGATCAGCGATCTCGTCGGCCGCTCCAAGATCTGATCGGGCGTTTCGACAAAGAGCGTCATCGGTGTATGCTGCCGATCAACACAGGTCGGCGGCCTACACCGGTGCTCAATGCTACGCGCGGTCTCGTTCATCTTCGTCGGTTGCGCCCTGCTTTGGCACGGTTTGTCGACCTCGCCGGCGGCAGGCACCGAGGTCGATCAGGAGGGCACAGTCTGGACCGCGATCATTCCGGATGCCTTCCCCCGGAATGTCTATGTCTGGCGTCTGCTGGCGGACGGCTCCTATCGCGAAGATGGTCGGAACGCCGTGACTGGCGTGGCAGCCCAACTCACGCTATCGGGACGCTGGACGCGAGATGGCGCGGGCATGACCCTGCAGCAGCAGGACGAGCCGTTCGTCTTCGTCGGTTCAGTTCTCGGCCACCTCTACACCGGCACGCTCTATCATCGCGGCCGCGCCGTCTCGCGCTTCTGCGCCGCGGAAGGCAAGGTCGCCCCGACGCAGTGCGGCGCGCCGACGACATCCTGAGCTACTCTACCTTCGCTTCGAGGTTCAGGCGGCCCGGAGCATGGCGAGAGATCACGCCGCCTGCCGCGCGAATGATCGTGTGAACCAGGCCAGGAACGCCTCGCGGTTCTGGCCCAGTTCGAACTCGACATGCAGTGCGTCCTTGTCGCGCGCGCGGACATGATAGGGAACGGTGCCGTCGAAGCCGTTCAGCTCCATCATGCCGTGATCGCCGATGCCCGGCTCGGGATCGAAACGGATCCAGGCGCCGCCCTCGGAAATATCCACCAGATCGGCCTTCACCGCGCCCTTGCGATCGTCGACGACCTTGATCGACAGGTTCGACTTCAACCGCGGCGATTGACGGCGGTCGGCTTCGGCGGTCGTGGTCCTGACTGCCTTCACCAGAGTGGCGCGGAGCGACGTCAGGCTCGTCGCCACCCCCCCGATTGCGCTGCGCACTTCGGCGGCCCGATCGTTGACCATGCCGGCGTCCCTGCCGACATTGCCGATCTTGGACGACACGTCGCGCGCCGCGCTCGCCGATGACTGGACCGAGCGGCTGATCTCCTGGGTCGCCGCGTGCTGCTCCTCCATCGCCGCGGCGATCGAGGCCGCCACCTCGTCGATTTCGGAGATCTGGCTGCCGATGCCTTCGACGACGTCGACGGTCGCCTGCGTCGTGGTCTGCACCTCGCCGATCAGGCGCGAGATCTCCTCGGTCGACTTGGCGGTCTGGTCCGACAGCGACTTGACCTCCGCCGCAACCACGGCAAAGCCGCGGCCGGCGTCGCCGGCGCGGGCCGCCTCGATGGTGGCGTTGAGCGCCAGCAGATTGGTCTGCTCGGCAATGCCGCCGATCAGGTTGGAGACCTCGGCGATCTTGTCCACCGCCTTCGACAGCGACAGCATGGTGTTCTTGGCCTTCTCGCGCCCGGTCACCGCCGACTTGGTGATGGTGCTGGCGCGCGCGACCTGGCTCGATATCTCGCGGATCGCCGAGCTCAGCTGCTCGGCCGCCGCCGAAACGGTCTGGGCGTTGGCGAGCGACTGCTCCGAGGCGGCTGCCACGGATTGAGCGTCCGCGGACAATTCGTGGGCCAGATCGGAGAGGCCGCTCGCGACCGCTTCCACCTGCCGCGACGCGCTCGCCGCAGCCTCTACCGACGTGCCGGTCTCGCGCTCGATCACGTCGGCCATGTTGAGCATGGCGCGCTTCTTCGTGTGTTCGGCCTCGGTGCGATCGCGGTCCTGCCTGTCGCGCAGATTGTTGTTCTCCAATGCGTTGGTCTTGAAGATGCCGAGCGCGCCAGCCATCGCACCGATCTCGTCGCCACGTTCGGAATACGGTATGTCGGCGGAAAGCTCGCCCTGCGCGATCAGGCGCATCACGCCGGTCATGCGCGTCAGCGGACGAACCACGCCCATCACCAGGCCGAGAAGACCGGCGACGACCACGGCCAGAACGATGCCGGTGACGGCCCATACGATTGCAGAGATGCTGCGGTCCTCGGCGGCCGCCGTGGCCTCCATGTCCGAATTCAGCTTGTTTGCCTTTTCGACGAGCGCATCGATCACCGTGCGGTGCGCGGCGTAGGCTTCGGTCACCCTGGCATAGGCGGCATCGGCCTTCGCCATGTCGCCGGCGCGCAGCGCGGGGATCAACTCGGCTTCCAAAGCCCGCCAGAATTTCCGGGCCTCACCGTCCGATCGCTCGACCAGCAGCGACTTCAGCTCAGGCTCCAGCGCCGAGCCGCTCCAGAACGTCTTGCGATCCTCGTAGTCCTTCTTCAGCTGCACCAATTTCTGCACATGCGCATCCGCGTTCTTGGCATCACGCTGGGCCAGCGTCGCCTCGAGATAGGCTTCGAGAACGTATTCCGGCGGCGGCAGGATGTCGGCGACCAGGTCGTTGCCGAGCTTGATCTTGTCGTAGAGCGGCCCACCGACCTTCAGTTCCCGCAACGCGTAAGCGCTCGTCAATACGACCGCAGCGAAGCCGAGTGCGAGCACGAGGCCAAAAGCTGCAATGAACGCGGAGATGGAGAGACGCATCTTCATGTCGGCGGCACATTTCGTTGGAGGGCGGACTGCACCCGCCGTCGATCCGCCGGAGCCGTCTCCACTCACCTGCTTGGAGCCGATCCGTCCGGAACGACCGGCATCGCTTTGCCAATTTGATTAGCGTGCACAACCTTTTCTCAAGGAAGGTAAATTTCGGCCCCCGTAGAAATGCGGTTCGGCACGTCCCACGCCTCCGCCGGGACGCAGACGCTGTGGTCCGCGGCCATGGTCGGTCGGCACTCAAATCGAACCGCGGGCCGTGGTCCGGGCGACTTCTGACCTGGCGCAAGGCGGCAGGAGGCGGATCTGCGAACATCCGCGCGTCGTCACCTCAGGAGTCCTCCATGTCGAAACCCATCCCGGACAAGGCCGAAATCGCGCTCGAATACCCCGACAAGTTCTATGTCGGCACGTTCGCGCATTCGTCCCGGTTCGACGCCCATCTCGACCCCACCGGACTGGCGCTGACCTTGGAGCGGCCCGGCCCGGAGGACGTCCGCAAGTCGATCCATATGCATCTGAACTGGGGGCTGCTCGCCGCGATCATCGACGAGATTGCCGCGAACATCGCTGCGATCCCCAAAGATGACGTCGTTCATCGCGAACAGCTGCACGAGTCGGTGGCTGCGCTGCACGAAGCCCTTAAGGCGCCTTAACCAGTTGTGCCGCTGCGGCACAGCGGTGCCGTCCTTTAACCTCTGCTTCAGGCTTCGTTAGCCGTTTGCTAACTACGAGAAAACGTTTGGTCGCGAACGGGTTGGCTTCGAGACCACTGTGCTGCGCGAGTGACAGCATTTTACTCAAATCCGATCTATCTCCAATCCATCGACGGCGCGCGATGCGCGAGCCTTGTTAGTCTGAGTTGGAGATCCGCCATGAAGAAGATCCTGTTCGCAACCGCCGCCCTTGCCGCGCTCGCCTCGGCGCAGTCCGCTCTTGCCGCCGATCTCGGCGCCCGCACCTATCCCTACGCCACCAAGGCGCCGGTCTACGCCGCCCCGATCTACAACTGGACCGGCTTCTACCTCGGTGCGCATCTCGGCGGCGCGTTCTCCAGCAACAACAATTTCTCCGGCCTCGGCACCGGCAACAATTCGAACGGCCGCTTCCTCGGCGGCGTGCAGGTGGGCGCCGACTGGCAGTTCGCCCCGACCTGGGTGCTCGGCGTCGAGGGGCAGTACAGCTGGCTGAGCGGCAGCGTCGGAGCCGCCTTCCCCGGCGGCTACGCCTACACCAACAGCCAGCGCGGCCTCGGCGCGATCACCGGCCGCTTCGGCTACACCTGGGGTCCGGGCCTGCTCTACGTGAAGGGCGGCTACGCCTATTCGGACAACAACGAGAAGGTGACGCTGGCCGGCACGCCGGTCGCCTTCGCCACGTCAGGCGACCACCGCAACGGCTGGACCGTCGGCGCCGGCCTCGAATACATGTTCGCGCCGAGCTGGTCCGCCAAGGCAGAGTACGACTACTACAATTTCGGCAGTGCCAATTTCGCGGCCCCGGCTGCGCTCGTGCCGACCGGCAGCTTCACCACGGACGACCATACGTTCAAGGCCGGCGTGAACTACCGCTTCAACTGGGGCGCTCCGATGGCAGCGCGCTACTAATCAGCAGGCGTCAAAACAAGAAGCGATGAAAGGCCGGCAGCGATGCCGGCCTTTACTTTTGTCAGAAGGGCACTCGAGGCGCCAACCAACAATCCTTGCCGCTCCGTTAAAATGCCGCACCGTGAAATGCGCAAATGCGCGAAAAGTCGGCAGCGACCGGGTCATTTCCCGGATTTGTTAACCGCCTGCCGCGATACTGCCCGCAAGCTTCAGCTCAAAGTAGCGCGTATTCGGGGGACACCAGAGATGGCGAGCAGGTTCAGTTTCAGCAGAGTGCCCGGCCTCCTTCGACCCAGATGGGGCGTCCGCGGCAGTCTGTTCGCGGCGTTTGCGGTGATCGCCGGCATGGCGATCGCGATCAGCATCGGCGCCGGACTGATGCTGCGCCATATCGGCGGCACCATGGTCGAGCTGTCCGGCCGCGACATTCCGCGGCTGACTTCCAGCCTGCAACTGCTGGCGCAGAGCTCCAGCCTCGCCAGCCTCGGCCCCGCGCTGCTGGGCTCGCAGAGCGAGGACGGGCTCAACGAGCGTCTCAAGAAGATGCAGGAGATCCAGAAGGTCACGCAGCAGCGCCTCGGCGAGATCAGCGCGCTCGGGGCCGACAAGAGCGTGGTGGCACCGCTGGCCGAGACGATCAAGAACATCAACGAGGCCAACCAGAGCCTGGTGTCGGCGGCCCGTGAGCGGCTGGAAACCGCGGCCGCGCACAAGAAGCAGTATGACGCGCTGCGCCAGGCGCAGGCGGAATTCACCACCGCCGCCAACGAGCCGATGCTGGATGCCCAGACGCAGCTCAACGCCGTGCTCGGTGCCGCCGAAGTGTCGGCGGACGATGCCACCGCCGCGGCGCGGTTCGTCGAGCAGCTCGGCAACGTGATCGCGTCCGGCAATCTCATCGTGGCGCAGATGGCGGCCGCCTTGTCGGCCAACGACAGCGACACGCTGGAGACGATCGAGAGCCAGTTCAAGGACGCGCTGGCGCAGCTGAAATCGAATCTGGAGTTGTTGCCGAGCGGCCGGAGCACGAAGGCGCTCCATGACGCCGCGCTGAAGCTCGCCGCGCTCGGCGAAGGCAAGGGCCGCGTGTTCAAGCTGCGCGAGAAGGAGCTCGACGCCAATGACTACGGGCAGACCGTGCTCGAGGAGACGCGCAAGCTCAATGTCGGCCTCGACATCAGCGTTCAGCAGCTGGTCGAAGGCGTGCGCAACTCAACGGAGAACGCCACCAGCACGGCCGGCCGCAAGATCGAGCTGGCGACGCTCGGCATGATCGGGGCCGGGGCAGCCACCCTGCTCGGCTCGGCGCTGTTCGTCTGGCTGTACGTCGGAGGCAACATCCTGCGCCGCATCAAGCGGCTGCAGCGGGCGATGCAGACGCTGTCGAGCGGCGATCTGGAGACCGAGATCCAGGCCTCGAAGCAGCGCGACGAGATCGGCGCGATGGTCGATACCTTGCAGGTCTTCCGCGACAACATGGTCCGCGCCCGCACGCTCGCCGCAGAGCAGGACAGGGAGAATGCTGCCAAGGCCGAACGCGCCGCGCGCATGGAGGCGCAGATCGCCGAGTTCGAGGCGACCGTGCGCGGCGCGCTCACCAACCTGCAGGACTCCGCCACGGCGATGCAGACGACCGCGCAGAGCATGTCGCAGACCGCCGACCAGTCCAATTCGCTGGTCAACGCGGTCGCCGCGGCCGCCGAGGAGACCTCGGTCAACGTGCAGACCGTCTCCGCCGGCACCGAGCAGCTGTCGTCCTCGATCGCCGAGATTGGCCGCCAGGTCGTGACCTCGGCCCGGATCGCCAAGAAGGCGGTCGAGGAAGCCGGCGCCACCGACTCGACCATGCAGGGCCTCGCCGACAATGCGAGCCGCATCAGCGTGGTCGTCGACCTGATCCAGGTGATCGCCTCGCAGACCAACCTGCTCGCGCTCAATGCGACGATCGAGGCGGCGCGGGCGGGCGACGCCGGCCGCGGCTTCGCCGTGGTCGCCCAGGAGGTGAAGAGCCTGGCCAGCCAGACCGCCAAGGCCACCGACGAGATCCGCACCCAGATCGCCGGGATGCAGCAGGTCGCGTCCTCGGCCGTCGCCGCCATCCGCAACATCGGCGAGACCATCGCCGAGATCGACAACGTCACCACCGCAATCGCCGCCGCCGTCGAGCAGCAGGGCACCGCGACGCACGAGATCGCCCGCAACATCCAGCAGGCGGCCAGCGGCACCAGCGAGGTCTCCAACAACATCACCGGCGTTTCCAGCGCCTCGGCCCAGGCCGGGACGTCCGCGAACGACGTGCTGGGCGCCTCGGAGACGCTGCGCCGCGAGGCGGACACGCTGCGCTCGGAGGTCAATGCGTTCCTGACCAACATCCGGGCGGCGTAGCTCGCCTGCGTCCCGCGACACCGTCATTCCGGGGCAATCGTCGATGCGAAGACGCGAAGCGGCTGCGGGTTGGCGATTGAACCCGGAATCTCGAAATGGTGAGAATCGACGCAAGACCAGGGCGCAAGCCAATATCGAGATTTCGGGTTCAAGGCCTGCGGCCTTGCCCCGGAATGACGGTGATTGTGACGCGGCAAGACTCGCCAGAGCAGGTCATCCGGGGTCAGTCAGACGAACCTGCCGCCCCCCGGAATGACAGGCAGCCATGCCTCATTGGGATTCTTTTTCGGCTGGCGCTCGCCCGCGACGGCCGTTAATCGATGAGGCATGACCAAGACAGACACCGTTCACTCCTCGGCCGAAGCGTTGCGCTACCCCTGGGAGCAGCATCCCGGCGAGGACCAGATCGTCGAAGTCGCGCCCGGCGTATTGTGGCTGCGGCTGAAGCTGCCGTTCCGGCTCAACCATGTGAACATCTATCTGCTCGCCGACGGCGACGGCTGGGCGGCAATCGATTCCGGCTTCGGCAACGAGGAGTCGATCGCAGCCTGGACCCGGCTGCTCGACGGCCCACTCGCGCAGGCGAAGATCACACGGCTGATCGTGACTCATTCCCATCCCGACCATGTCGGGCTCGCCGGCTGGATCGTCGAGCGCTTCGACTGCCCGCTGGTGATGTCGCAGGTCGAATATCTGCAGTCGGTCTATCACCAGAACCGCGGCACCGAGGAGCGGCGCAACGCCCAGCGCCTGTTCTTCCGCCGCCACGGCATGGACGAGACCCTGACCGACAAGCTGCTCGGCCGTGGCCAGGACTACCTGCAGCGCGTCTCGGTGCTGCCGGCCTCCTACCGTCGCATCTCCCACGGCGACGAGATCCAGATCGGCAGCCGGCGTTTCAAGGTGATCACCGGCGGCGGCCACGCGCTGGATCAAGTGATGCTGTATTGCGCTGCCGACAAGCTGTTCCTGTCGGCCGACCAGGTGCTGAGCAAGATCTCGCCCAATGTCAGCGTCTGGGCGGTCGAGCCCGACCAGAACTCGCTCGGCGAATATCTGGCCTCGCTGGCGAGCCTCACCACCACCTTGCCCTATGACGTGCTGGTGCTGCCCGGCCATGGCGTGCCGTTCTACGGGCTGAAAACCCGCATCAAGCAGCTTGCCGACCATCACGAGGAGCGCTGCCGCATGATCGCGGACGCCTGCCGCGACGAAACCAAAACCTCGGCGCAGCTCGTCCCGGTCGTGTTCCACAAGCACGTGCTCGATCCGCACCAGATGGGCTTCGCAGCCGGCGAGCTGATCGCCCATGTCAACTACATGCTGGTCGAAGGTCGCCTGACCAGCCAGGACATCGACGGCGTGCTGCATTATCGCACCACCTGAGGCTGCGGGGCGGCACCCGCGGCTCGCGCTCGCTCGCCCTGCCGCAGCACCGCCGCAATGCCAGCGCGGTTCTGTCGCGATCGCCGATCCCTGGACAAAACTCCCAACTTTCGTCCTGGGATTCCAGCTCGACAGCCCGGCTGGAAACGCTCTAAT
>JBARNF010000826.1:0-3089 GCA_049802835.1 Bradyrhizobium sp. | reverse complement strand
CCCTGCTGCAGATCCTCCCGCGGCTGCGCCCGCGCTCGACGGTCGCCGTGCTCGCGCCGACCTACGAGGAGCATGCGCTGTGCTGGCGCCGTTGCGGTCATCGCGTTGCCCTGGTCGATGATGTCGACGCGCTCGCCGCCGCCGACGTCGCTGTCGTCGTGAATCCCAACAACCCGACCGGCCGGCTGCTGCCACGCGACACGCTGGTCGCACTGGCCGCGACGCTGCGGCGGCGCGACGGCCTGCTGATCGTCGACGAGGCTTTCGCCGATCTCTCTCCCAACGCGAGCCTTGTAGCGGACCTGTCGCCCGCGACGATCGTGCTGCGCTCCTTCGGCAAGGTCTACGGCCTTGCCGGCGTCCGCCTCGGTTTCGCGATCAGCTCCGAAGACATCGTGCGGCGGCTGCGCGAAGAGCTCGGGCCGTGGGCGATATCGGGACCCGCGATCGCCGTCGGTACGGCGGCGCTGGCCGACGACGTTTGGCTGGAGCAGACGGGTGCGCGTCTGGCGGCCGATTGCCTGCGCCTTGATGCGCTGCTCGACAGCGCGGGCTGCAACGTCGTCGGCGGCACGCCGCTGTTCCGGTTGATCGATACCGCGAACGCGCGTGACCTCGCCGAGCGGCTCGCTGGTCATGGCATCCATGTCCGGCGTTTTCCGGCCCATCCGAGCTGGCTGCGCTTTGGCCTGCCGGGCCATGAGACCGATTGGCAACGGCTGGCGCAGGCGCTCGGTTGCTGACGCAGTTCAGCCGAGGACGCAGGCGAGCAGCAGCAATGTCTCGGTCACCTCGATGCTGGCGCCATGACAGTCGCCGGTGATGCCGCCGAGCCGCCATTGCCAGTAGAAGGCGATCGCCGGAACGAGAGCGATGGCAATCAGGGTGAGAGGTGCACCGGCGAAGGCAGCGATGGCGAGCGCAATGCCCCAGGCGACAATCACGTTCCAGCCGACGCTGTTCGAGATGCTCGCGCCCAGTCCCGGCTTCAGCGAGAGCAGCGTCTTGTTGCAGACCAGCGTGCCCCATCGCGCCCAGGCCGGGATCAGCACCAGCGCCCAGAGCGCGGCGGGCTCCGTCGCCAGCTCGGCGACGAGCACCAGCTTGGCGATCATCTGCAAGGTGATCGCGACGACGGCGAAGCTGCCGGCATGGGGATCACCGAGCACGGCGATGAACCGCTCGGGCCTGCCATGCGAGGCGCCGAACGCATCGGCGACGTCGCCAAGGCCGTCGAGGTGCAGCGCGCCGGTCACCCAGATCCAGCCAACCAGCACGGCGATAGCGACGATCCACGGGTCAGCGCTGTGAAGAAGCCGGGCGATCAGAGCCAGACACAGCCCGACCACCAGCCCGGCCGCGGGAAACCATGGCGCTGCGCGCGCAAGATCGTCCGGGCGCGGATCGATGATGCGCGGGGTCGGCAATCGCGTCAGGAATTGCAGCGCAGTCCAGAATTCACGGAAGCTCATGGCTGGATGATCTCGACGATTTCGCCCCAGGGTGCGCCATCCCCGCCCTGCCCGGCCGCGAGCGTGATGCGGGTCCCCGGATGAATGCGCAAACTCCACAGTTGATGCAACCGCCAGCCGAGCAGATGCGACAGCGCGGCGCGAATGGCGCCGCCATGCGCGACCACCAGGACCGGCGCGGGGTCGGGACAGGCGAGAATACGATCGAGCGCGCGCGCCACGCGCGCTTGCAGATCGGCCCAGCTCTCGCCGTCCGGCGCCGATGCCGCGGGATCAGCATGGAAGGCGTCGAGCAAGGCGGCCCCGCCCGGTTCGGCCGCGATATCGCTGCGCTTTCGCCCCTCCCAGCGTCCGAAATCGAGCTCGCTCCAATCTGCGTCGATGTCCAGCGCACACCCGGTCCGTCGCGCATAGTCCTCGGCGGCCGCACGCGCCCGCGCCAGCGGCGAGCTGACGACGCGGCGCCAGATGTCACCTTGCGTCTGCCGCCTGAATTGATCCCAGCCGGCATCGCTGAGCGGCGGATCAGTGCGGCCGTCGAGATGACCATCGCGGCCGGTCGTCCCATGGCGCAGCAGATCGATCCGCATCAGGCGTCGCGTCCGGAGACAGCCGCCTCCGCGAAGGTGGCCATGCCGTTGTGGAGCGCGCAGGCTAGCCGGAGGATGGGAAGCGCCGTCGCCGCACCGGAGGCCTCGCCGAGACGCAGATCGAGATCAATCAGCGGTCGCGCGCCGAGCGCGTCGAGCACCAACTCGTGGCCCCGCTCGGCCGAACGGTGCGAGAACATCAGCCACGGCCGGCATGACAGATTGAGCCTGACGGCTGCGAGCGCCGCGACCGAGACGATGAAACCGTCGACCAGCACGGGGATGCCCCGCTGGGCAGCCGAGATCATCGCGCCGGCCATCGCGATGATCTCGAGGCCGCCGACGGCGGCCATCACCTCGGCAACCGGCGCGTCCGGGGTCAGGCCATGCCGCGCCAGCGCATCGGCGATGACCATAGCCTTCTTCGCCCGGCCCTCGGCGTCGAGCCCGGTCCCGCTGCCGACGATGTCGGCAGGCGCGCATGCCAGCAAAGCGGCTGCCATCGCGGCAGCCGATGTGGTGTTGCCGATGCCCATCTCGCCGAAGATCAAGAGCTGCGGGGCATGATCGGCCTGCCGCTTGACGGCCCGGCGGCCGATATCGCAGGCGAACGCGACCTCCTCCGGCGTCAGCGCGTGTTCGACGCTGAAATCGCGGGTGCCGCGCCGCGGCTTGTCGACGATCACTCCCCGCATCGGTTCAACCGCCAGGGTGCCGGCATCCACGACCTCGAGAGAACAGCCCAGGCTGCGCGACAGCACCGAGATGGCCGCGCCGCCACCGGCGAAATTGCCTAGCATCTGCACGGTGACTTCAGGCGGATAGGCCGAGACTCCCTGCGCCGCGATGCCGTGATCCCCGGCGAACAGCACCACCGGGACCCGGTCGGCACCGGGCGTGTTTGAGGCCTGCAGGGCCGCAAGCGCGACTGCGACCTCCTCCAGCCGTCCCAGCGCTCCGATCGGCTTCGTCAGCTGCGCCTGGCGCGCCAGAGCCGCCTGCCGATGGGTTTCGGACGCAGCCGCAC
>JBARNF010000825.1:0-2728 GCA_049802835.1 Bradyrhizobium sp. | reverse complement strand
CGGCGAGATCGTTCCGGGCCTGCAGGTCGTCGATGCGGTGCAGAACGAAACGGTCGAGTGCGGCCACACCGCGTCCTACTACTATGTTGGCAAGGATCCGACCTTCGCCTTCGACTCGGCGGTGCCGTTCGGCCTCAACACGCGCCAGCACATCGCCTGGCTGCATTTCGGCGGCGGCAGCGAAATGCTCAACGACCTTCTAAAGAGCTACAATGTCACCGCCATTCCGACCGGCTCGACCGGCGCGCAGATGGGCGGCTGGTTCCGCAAGGAAATGAAGTCGATCGACGACTTCAAGGGCCTCAAATTCCGCGTCGGCGGCTTTGCCGGCACCATCATCGCCAAGGTCGGCGGCGTGCCGCAGCAGATCGCAGGCGGCGACATCTATCCGGCGCTGGAAAAGGGCACCATCGACGCCGCCGAGTGGGTCGGCCCCTATGACGACGAGAAGCTCGGCTTCGTGCGGGTGGCGCCCTATTACTACTATCCGGGCTGGTGGGAGGGCGGCACCATGGTCCACAACATCTTCAATCTGCAGCGGTGGAACGAGCTGCCCAAGAGCTACCAGGCAGTGCTGGTCAATGCCTCCGCCTATGCCAACACCTGGATGCAGGCGCGCTACGACGTGCAGAATCCCGGCGGCCTGAAGAAGCTGATCGCGTCCGGCGCGCAGCTGCGGCCGTTCACGCCCGAGGTGCTGGAGGCGTGCCTCAAGGCGACCAACGAGCTGTGGGTCGAGATCTCGGCCAAGAACGACGACTTCAAGAAGTTCATCGGCCAGATGCAGGCGTTCCGCAACGACGAATATCTGTGGTGGCAGGTGGCCGAGTACACCTACGACACGTTCATGATCCGCAGCCGTCCGCGCGGCTGAGCCGGATCGGATCAAGCGAAAACCCCGGAGCCGCGGCTCCGGGGTTTTTTATTTATCGCGGCGGCGGCTGACTGAAATCGAGCGGCGGCGGCATGTCGGGCTGCTGGATCTGGAAGTCGATCTTGATGTTGCTCGAGTCCACATCGGCATTTCCCGACTTGTAGTGGGTGACCAGGAACGGGAACGCGATCACCAGCGCCACGCCGATGCACTGGATGACGACGAACGGCACCGAGCCCCAATAGATCTGCCCCGTGGTGACCGGCTCCATGCGTTTGCCGGTGATCCGGTCGAGATACGGCTCCTTCGGCGCCACGGAGCGCAGATAGAACAGCGCAAATCCGAACGGCGGGTGCATGAACGAGGTCTGCATGTTCACGCCCAGCATCACGCCGAACCAGATGAGATCGATGCCGAGCTTCTCCGCCACCGGGCCGAGCAGCGGGATCACGATGAAGGCGAGCTCGAAGAAGTCGAGGAAGAAGGCGAGGACGAAGACGAAGACATTGACGAAGACGAGAAAGCCGAGCTGCCCGCCGGGCAGCGAGACGAGCAGGTGCTCCACCCAGCGGTGGCCGTCGACTCCGTAGAAGGTCAACGAGAAGACGCGGGCGCCGATCAGGATGAAGACCACGAAGGCCGAGAGCTTCGCCGTCGATTCGGCGGCCTGGCGGACGAGATCCCAGCTGAGCCGGCGCTTGATCATGGCGAGCACGATCGCGCCGACCGCTCCCATGGCGCCGCCTTCCGTCGGGGTGGCGACGCCGATGAAGATCGTTCCGAGCACAAGGAAGATCAGGAACAGCGGCGGCACCATCACGAAGGTGACTTGCTGGGCGAGGAGCGAGAGGAAACGGAATTTGAAGAACCGGTCGACGATCCAGTTCACCACGGCGACCGCGAACGCGAAGATGATCGCAAAGAACATGGTGAGGACCACGAAGTCCGCGCCCCGCGTCGAGGTCCGATACATGACGGCGATGCCGAACGCGCTGCTCGCGATGAACAGGGCGAGAAGTGACGGTAGTCCGCGTTTGCCCTTCTCGTCGCGGAAGCTGACCGCCTCCAACGGCAGCCCGGGGACGGATTTAGGGAAGAAGATCGTCATCAGGAAGACGTAGCCGGCATAGAGCCCGGCGAGGATCAGGCCGGGGAGAAAGGCGCCCTCGTACATGTCGCCGACCGAGCGGCCGAGCTGGTCGGCCATGACGATGAGGACGAGCGAGGGCGGGATGATCTGCGCCAGCGTGCCGGACGCGGCGATGACGCCGGAGGCGACGCGCCGGTCGTAGCCGTAGCGCAGCATGATCGGCAGCGAGATCAGTCCCATCGAAATGACCGAGGCGGCGACCACCCCTGTCGTCGCCGCCAGGAGCGCGCCGACGAAGACGACGGCGTAGGCCAGTCCGCCGCGAATGGTGCCGAACAATTGCCCGATGGTGTCGAGCAGGTCTTCGGCCATCCCCGAGCGCTCGAGAATCAGCCCCATGAAGGTGAAGAACGGGATGGCGAGCAGCGTGTCGTTGCCCATCACGCCGTAGACGCGCTCGGGCAAGGCCTGCAGGAAGTCCGGGCGGAACAGGCCGAGCTCGATCCCGACCAGGCCGAAGATCAGTCCGTTGGCGGCGAGCGCGAACGCCACCGGATAGCCGAGCAGCAGCAGGATCACCAGCGCCGCGAACATGATCGGCGCCATGTACTGAATCAAGAGCTCCGCCAAGACTGTGCTCCGGCCGCTTGCGCTTTAGTGGGATTGAGATTCGGATTTTGCCGCTGCCAAAATCCGCTCGGCTTCCGCCTCGACCACCGCCAGCATGCCGCCGCTGGTGGTGTAAGGGTCGGGGATCATCCCGC
>JBARNF010000824.1:0-4961 GCA_049802835.1 Bradyrhizobium sp. | reverse complement strand
TGCGGCGACGGTGTTGCCTTCGATCCTCGCCTCGATGAGCCCGTCGGAGCTCTTCCCCGTGATCTTGCCGCCCTGCCGGTACTCGCTTTCGAACCAGTTGCCCGAAAGCGACGTCCCGTCCTGCTCGATCTGCGCGGACAGGAGCATCTTGTAGGCATCGCTGGCGCAGCGCAGCTCGAAACCCATCGATTTCTCCGGCTTTTTGACCACGTAGGTTGCCCTGCAGCGAATGCGCTCCTTCGGCCCCTCGGACAATGTCATCGACCCGCCTCCGGACCATGTCCCAGCCAGACCATCGATCGCTGCGCCGGCATCCGCCGACGAGAGCAGCACACATCCGATGACGGCCCAGCTGAGCAGTCGCTTGTCGTGCGATATCGATGCAGCCACTTCGTGCTCCCCGAGCGCTTTGATCCACGACGATCGCTCGTCGACCATCGTGGATAGCTGGCAGGAACGGGCGGAAAGATGGTCGGCGTATGGCTGAACTTGACGTCCAGGGCGGGAGCAATGCCCAGCAACGAAAATCCCGGTCTCTCCGACTCATCCACGTCTCTCGCCTCAGATCACGCTCCGATGCGACGGTCTTCGATTTGCCGTCGGAGGCGTTCAGGACGGCGAACAGCGATTGCGAAAACGCGGTCGAGCCTCGTTCTCCAAACGACGATTCCCCATGAACCTCGTGATGCATCTCCTCCCGAGCACCGTCGCAGCATTGTCGTCCTGCGGGCCGCCCCAGCGGCCGGCGAACGTCCCACCGGAGTGACCTCGTACTGCGCGACATCGCATCAGCCCACGACCGCTGGCGTCCAGGCGCGGCGGATTCGGCGCAAGAACCGATCGTTCGGCCGTGCTGCGCCTCGATTCACGCGATCTTGTTTCGAAACGGCCGGCTTCAGAGCAATTCCATTTCACGTCGTTTCAGATCGCGAATGAGTCCATTCGTACGTCGCATGAAGCCGGGTCGCGCGCTGCGATGTTAACCGCATCACCAATCGATGAATTGCCAAATCATGCTGCATCGCATATAAACCTGACTACGTTAGGGAGCGTCCAAGGAAACGAAAACGGTTGCACATGATGCAATCGATCATCGTCACAGAAGGACCTCCCGATGACCATCAAGCACATCATTCCCGGCTCTCTCGTTGCCCTCGCGCTGCTGAGCGGCGCTGCCGCCGCAGCCGAGCTGCCGAGCTACGAAGTCGCCACGCTGCCCGCCACCCCGCATCAGCTCACCGTCGTCGGCGCTTCGGCTGCGCAAGAGCAGGCGCCCGTGGCTGATCTCACCCGCGCCGGCATGCCCGCCACCCCGCTGCAGCTCGCCGTGCTGACCGCGCACCGCCGCAGTGCCGCTCTAGCTGTCCCGACGACCGTCGGCACCGCGCGTAACTAAGTCGACCCGGCGAGACCTCCGCGGACCTACAACCGGCGGAGCGCTTTCCTCACGACTGCTTCTCCCTGCCGACCCATACCTCGGCGGCAGGGGGCAGCAGCAGGAATGCGGAGATGCTTGCGACTGCGCAGGCCAGCGCGGCAACCAGAAACATCCAGGCATAACTGGCAGCCTCACCCGACTGCCCCAGAACGGCATCAGGCACGGCAATCCCGACTGCAAAGCCAGCTTGGCGCAAGATGACCGTGACCGCCGCGGCCATGCCAGCCTGTAGGGACGGGACCAGCGCCACGACGGCTCCCGACAGTTGCGGATGCGCCAGCGCTGCTCCGCATCCGATCACGCCCATCGCGATCGCCACCAGGCACCAGCTGCGTGCACGATACGGTGCGGCCCGCGGTGCCCCGGCATCGGCGAGCAGTTGCTTCGCGATGCGGCCCGCCTGCCGTCGGCCAGCACGTCGCGCCTGGATTGCACCTCTGGGTGTTCGAGGCCAACACGGCCGGCCTGCGCTTCTACACGCGGCTCGGCGGCCGCGTCGTCGACACCAGCAGCTCGGACATTGCCGCTGCCGGCGACAAGAGCATTCTGTAGGTGCATTGGCCGGATATGGCCCAGCTGGCCTGATTTCAACCGGGTTGACGGGCAGCACGTTCAGCTCGTCGCGCGGGCCAAGCATCACCGGCCATCGGTCAGCCTGGCCCAGCGTGCCGAACATCGGCAGCATGCCAGGATCCGCATGCGCATCCTGTCCGCATGGTCGCGGCTGCGCTGGCGACGGGCTCCATGCCCGCCCCTGAACGACCCGGCTAACGACCTGGCTGATGCTCAACATATGCGCTATTGCGCAAATACGAAAATATGAATATAACGTGCGAATGCCCGATCCCGTTCCGCTTCTCGCGGCCCTGGCCGAACCGACTCGTCTCGCCGCTCTGCGTATCCTTTGGGACGGCGGCGAGCATTGCGTCTGCGAGCTCATGGCAAGACTCGGCGCCAGCCCGTCGCGCATGAGTCGACACATGTCCGCGCTCAAGGCGGCAGGTCTCGTGACCGACCGGCGTGACGCCCAGTGGGTCCGATATCGACTCAACTCCGAGCTGGCCTCGGACAGGCGCGCCATTCTCAACGCCGTCATGGCGTCCGTCGTCGCGCCGAAGAGGAACGAAACATGAGGACAGAGATCTCGGCTCATCCGGAAGGATCAGCTTCGTCGCCCACCTGGGTCGTCGCCACCGTCGCGACCATCAGCGTTTGGTTTGCGATCTACTGGCAGCTGGAGGCGTTTTCGGCCTGGCTGGTGGCGTCGCTGCCGGTGACCCCTGGCAGCCATCTGGACGAAGCTGCGCGATTCTTCGTATTCGACGCCCCAAAGGTCCTGATGCTGATGACGCTGGTGGTGTTCGGCATGGGCGTGGTGCGCAGCTTCTTTTCAGCTGAACGGACCCGTGCACTGCTTGCCGGCAGGCGCGAGGGCTTCGGCAATGCCGCGGCCGCAATCCTTGGCTTGTTCACCCCGTTCTGCTCGTGCTCGGCTGTCCCCCTTTTCGTTGGCTTCGTCTCGGCGGGCGTACCGCTCGGGGTGACCTTCTCATTCCTGATTGCAGCGCCGATGGTGAATGAGGTCGCGCTCGGCCTGCTGTTCGCGCTGGTCGGCTGGAAGATCGCCGCGATCTATCTGGGTTTCGGCCTGACGGTCGCGATCATTGCGGGATGGATCATCGGGCGGCTGCATCTCGAAGGCTGGCTCGAGCAATGGGTTCGAAATGTTCGTGCCGGACAGGCGGACCTGCAGCCCGATTCACAGAGCATGACCGATCGCATCCGAGCCGGCGTCCAGGCGGTGCGCGACATCGTCGGCCGGGTCTGGATGTGGATCGTCGTCGGCATCGCGGCCGGCGCCTTCATTCACGGCTATGTCCCGAACGATCTGCTCGCCTCGATCATGGGCAAGGACCAGTGGTGGTCCGTGCCAGCCGTGGTGCTGATCGGCGTGCCGATGTACGCCAACGCTGCAGGCATCATCCCGGTCGTCGAAGCGCTGCTCGGCAAGGGCGCGGCGCTCGGAACGGTGCTCGCCTTCATGATGAGCGTCATCGCGCTTTCGTTTCCCGAGATGCTCATTTTGCGCAAGGTGCTGACGCTGCGGCTGATCGCCGTCTTCGTCGGCGTGGTGGCCGCGGGCATCGTCGCCGTCGGCTACCTCTTCAACGCCCTGTTCTGACGAAAGGACAAGCCCCATGAAGAACGTGAAAATTCTAGGCTCCGGCTGCAAGCGCTGTGTTCAGACCGCTGAAATGGCTTCGTCAGAAGCAAGGAAGCTCGGCATCGACATCGAGTTGGAGAAGATCACGGACTTCGCCGACATCGCACAGTTCGGCATCGCCTCGACGCCGGGCGTCGTGGTCGATGGCAAGGTTGTTCACGCCGGCGGGCTGCCGAAGCCCGAGGACATGGCGAAATGGCTTTCAACCTAATCGTGTCACGTCCTTTGCTCACGGTGGTCCTCGTTCTCGGCGCTGCCGTCATTGCGCGCGCCGACGAAGCCATGTGGACACGCCGGCTCATCGCGCCGGACGCGGCGCTCAAGGCGGCACAAGCGGCGACCTCCCGAAACGGGCCATCGTCAACATTCCAGGCGTTGTCATGGTCGGTGGCGGCATGCCAATAGAGGCAGCTGGCCAGCAGGTCGGAGCGATCGGCGTCTCGGGTGCACCGGGAGGCGACAACGACGACATCTGCGCGAAGGCCGGCATCGAAGCGGTCACTGCGGACCTCGCGTTTTGAGCGCTCGGGTCGGAGGGGCCTCGAACGAAGACGGCCAATGCTGACCAATGCCGGAGGACGCTTAAGTTGTCTGACCCGATGCCTCAATTGGATGAAGCCTCGTTCCGTCCGATCGACCGCGCGAAGCTGTTGGAGCCTGCGGTCTCGTCCCACCCTCCGCGCATCCTGCTGCTCTATGGATCGCTCCGGCAACGCTCGTTCAGCCGGCTGCTGACCGAGGAAGCGGCGCACATTCTCGCGCGCTTCGGTGCGCAGACACGGACCTTCGATCCGCGCGGATTGCCGCTGGCGGACGACGCCGAGCCTGATCATCCCAAGGTCCGGGAATTGCGCGATCTCGTGACCTGGTGCGAAGGCATGGTCTGGTGCTCGCCCGAACGTCATGGCGCGATGACCGGCGTGATGAAAACGCAGGTCGACTGGATTCCGCTGTCGCTCGGGGCCGTCAGGCCGACGCAGGGCAAAACCCTCGCGGTGATGCAGGTCAGCGGCGGCTCGCAGTCGTTCAACGCGGTCAATCAGCTCCGCGTGCTCGGTCGCTGGATGCGCCTGATCACCATCCCCAACCAGTCCTCGGTCCCCAAGGCGTTCACGGAATTCGACGACGAAGGTCGCATGAAGCCGTCGCCCTACTACGATCGCCTCGTCGACGTGATGGAGGAGCTCGTCAAGTTCACGCTGCTGACGCGCGACCGCGCCGACTATCTGGTCGACCGCTATTCCGAGCGGAAGGAAACCGCGGCGGAGCTGTCGAAGCGGGTCAATCAGAGGTCGATTT
>JBARNF010000823.1:0-2176 GCA_049802835.1 Bradyrhizobium sp. | reverse complement strand
CGTGATCGCCCGTTCCCCAGCATGCCATCCATCGTCGCCCGGCTACGGCCGGGCGGCCAAGGCGGTGGTGAAGATGTCTGTTACTTCGTCTGAAACCCGAGCGCCCGAAAAGGGCAGCAACAGCATCGCCTATTCCCCGCCGAACCAATCCACGAGCCGTGGTGAAGATGACTGCTACTTCGATTGCTAATCGAGAGGTCGCGGGTTCGAATCCCGCCCGGCGTTCCATGCGCCGGTAGCTCAGCGGTAGAGCACTTTCCGGTCTACGCAAGTGGATCGGGTCTCAGCCATCGCCCGTTCCCGGCTCGTGGTCCACCCCGGCGCATGATCGCTCGCAACGGACGATCATGCGCCACCGCCGGTGGTGAAGAGCGCTGTTACTTCGGGACCACAAGGTTGGAGGTTCGACTCCTCCCGGACGTCGGGCGGTCTTCAGCCTAAGTCCGCAGCTCGATCGGATCGAGCATGTGGTTGCCAGCAATGGCAGGTCAGCCCTCGTCTATTCCCCGGCACCCTGTTCATCATCAACCCCAAGAGGAGGCCATCATGGTCAGGCTCAACACGTTCCTGCGCGCCTTCACCCATGAGGGTGCGCGCACCCGACAGCTGGCGCCGGCGCAGGCGCTGCAGCGCACCTTGATGAGCTACCTGCTGTGGGAGGACCAGTTCTACGAGGACGGCGTGTCGGTCGCCGAGCGCATCAAGGCGCTGGTGCCGCAGGTCGCGCCGCGCGAGGTGGCTGATCTCGCGGTTCGCGCCCGCGAGGAGATGAAGCTGCGGCATGCGCCGTTGCTGGTCGCGCGCGAGATGGCGCGGCTGCCGGAGCATCGCGCGCTGGTCGCCGAGACGCTGGCGCGCATCATCCAGCGGCCGGACGAGATGACCGAGCTGCTCGCGATCTACTGGGCGGATTCTCTGGGTCCGCAGCAGCAGCGCAAGCGGCAGCCGGTCTCGGCGCAGGTCAAGAAGGGGCTGGCGAAGGCGTTCGCGAAGTTCGACGCCTATCAGCTCGCGAAGTATGACCGCGAAGGGCCGGTGCGGCTCCGCGACGTCCTGTTCCTGGTGCACGCCAGGCCCAGGGACGCCGCCCAGGAAGCGGTGTGGAAGCAGCTCGCCGACGGCGGACTGGCTTCTCCCGACACCTGGGAGGTCGCGCTGTCGAAGGGCGCCGACAAGCGCGCAAGCTTCGAGCGGCTGCTCACAGAGAAGCGGCTCGGGGCGCTGGCGCTGTTGCGCAATCTGCGGCTGATGCAGCAGGCGGGCGTGCCGCGGGCAGCGATCGCCGCCGCGATCGAGACGATGCGGACGGACCGTGTCCTGCCGTATCGGTTCATCACGGCGGCCCGGCACGCGCCGGACTTCGAGCCCGAGCTCGAGGGCGCGATGCTGCGATCGATCATGGGTTACGCGCGGCTGCGAGGCCGCACGCGGCTCCTGATCGACGTGTCCGGCTCGATGTTCGCGAGGCTGTCGGCGCAGTCGGAGATGACCCGCGCGGAGGCAGCCTGCGGGCTGGCGATCCTCGCCCGCGAGGTCTGCGACGAAGTGGAGATCTTCACGTTCAGCGACGCTGTCGTGAAGGTGCCGCCGCGGCGTGGCTTCGCGCTGCGCGATGCGATCATCAGTTCGCAGCCGCATTCCGGGACCTATCTCGGCCGTGCGGTCAAGGACATCGACCGCAGGGATGACCGCCTGATCGTCTTCACCGACGAGCAGAGCCACGATCAGGTGCCGGCGCCCAAGGCGCGCGGGACCATGGTCAACGTGGCGTCGTACCAGCATGGGGTCGGTTACGGACCCTGGACGCGGGTCGACGGCTTCTCCGAAGCCGTGATCGCCTGGATCGCGGCGCAGGAGGAGACGCTGCGAGGCGCCACCCTGCACTGACGACAACGGACCCGGACGCGTCACAGACGCGCTCGGGTCTCCTTCCACACTCATTGGATCGGACGACGCGCATTGGTTCAGTCCTCCTGCATCACAAGGAGCTGAGCGGTTGTGGTTTCGCCGTCATTCCGGGGCAATCGTCAATGCGTCCGCGCGAAGCGGTGACGCGTTGACGGTTGAACCCGGAATCTCGAGATTGTCAGGAATGGACGCAAGACAATATCGAGATTCCGGGTTCAAGGCCTCTCGGCCTTGCCCCGGAATGACGGTGGTTGTGACTCAGTAGGAA
>JBARNF010000822.1:0-3510 GCA_049802835.1 Bradyrhizobium sp. | reverse complement strand
GGCCACGGCTGCGCGCCCGGGCGATCGCGTGGTCGACCTCGGCGCGGGGGTCGGAACGGCCGGGCTGGCGCTGGCCAGACGGGTGGATGGCGTCGCACTGACGCTGGTCGAGCGCGAGCCGGCTCTGGCGAGCCTGGCGCGCGACAATGCACGCGCCAACGAACTGCAGGCGGACGTCGCCGTGCTCGACGTGGCTGCGGCAGCCGCCGCGTTCGCCGCCGCCGGGCTCGGGTCCGACAGCGTCGACGTGGTCCTGATGAATCCGCCCTTCCATGAAGGCGCGCGTCATCGTGCCTCACCCGATGCGACCCGCGCGGCTGCCCATATGTCCACCGCGACGACGCTGGAGATCTGGACGCATGCGGCGCGGCGGATGCTGAAATCAGGTGGTGTGCTGACGCTGATCTGGCGTGCGGATGGGCTGGGCGAAGTTCTGACGGCGCTGGCGCGGGGCTTCGGCAGCCTTGCCGTTCAACCCGTTCACGGTCATCCGGGACGGCCGGCCATTCGTATTCTGGTAAGGGCCGTCAAGGGAGGCCGGGCGCCAACTCAACTGCTGGCGGGTGTGATGCTGAATGAGGCGGCAGGTGTGCCGAGCGATGAGGTGGTACGCGTGCTGCAGGGGCAGGGGGCGCTGGCCTTGGCCGGCCCCCTGAACGGTTGATGGGGGTCAGACGTTATTGCGTCTGCGCTTCGGATTGGCGTTCGGTTACCGTCGTGAGACGGATCGCCGTCAACAGAGTACCGATCAGCAGCATCAACAGGTAGACCTTCATGAATTCCTCCGCCGCTCTCTGCAACTTGGTTCGCCGTGCAATTGCCCAGTCCATTGCAAGGCTCGTTCCAGCCGTTTGAATGGCAGCGGCGCGATAAAAAGTGGTTAATCCGAGGTAACAGGATGGTGGATAATTTGACACAACCCAGCGATGTGGCGGGGCCTTTCGATCGGTTGAAGGCGCTGCTTCCGGCGCGGCTGCGCGGCGCACCGGTCGTGCCCGTCGTCCGCCTGTCCGGCGTGATCGGCGCGGTGACGCCGCTGCGTCCGGGGCTGACGCTTGCCGGCGTCGCCAAGATGCTGGAGCGCGCGTTCTCGATGCGCAACGCCAAGGCGGTGGCGCTGGTGATCAATTCGCCCGGCGGCTCGCCGGTGCAGTCGCGCCAGATCTATCTGCGCATTCGCCAGCTCGCTGTGGAAAAGAAGCTGCCGGTGCTGGTGTTCGTCGAGGATGTCGCCGCGTCCGGCGGCTACATGATCGCCTGCGCCGGCGACGAGATCTTCTGCGATCCGTCCTCGATCCTGGGCTCGATCGGCGTGGTCGGCGGCTCGTTCGGGCTGCAGGAGCTGATCAAGAAGGTCGGCATCGAGCGCAGGCTCTATACCGCTGGCGAGCACAAGGCGATGCTCGATCCGTTCCTGCCCGAGGATCCCGACGACGTGGCGCGGCTAAAGAAGATCCAGCGCGAGATCCACGCGCTGTTCATCTCGCTGGTGAAGGAGAGCCGCAGCGCCCGGCTGAAGGGGCCCGACGAGACGCTGTTCACCGGCGAGTACTGGGCCGGCGATACCGCCGTGACGCTCGGGCTTGCGGACGCTATCGGCGACCTGCGCGCGGTGCTGCGGGCCCGGTTCGGCGACAAGGTCGCGATGCCCGTGGTGGCGCCGGCCGCAGGGCTGCTGTCGGGCCTCCTTGGCCGTCGCTCGCCGGGCGCGGGCAGCCTGGAATTCGGCAACCTGGGGCTCGGCTGGGCGGGTCTGGCCGAGGAGCTGATCTCCGCCGTCGAAACCAGGGCAATCTGGGCCCGGTTCGGGTTCTGAGCCGGCCCAAATGGCTGCGCCATTTCGGCCCTCGCAATCCGGATTGCGGGGGGAACCGGGATCGGCGAGAATACGAATCGGGGTGGCGCTTCTCATGAACAAGGATCGACCGATGCCGCCGTTCGTTGCATTCGCAGGTATGCTGGGCGGACTTGCCGCGGTTCGCTGGGTCTACAAGACCGCGCAGAAGATCAACCGCGAACTCGAGGAGGCGCGGCTGTCGCGTGCCGCCGAGGTCGCGCAGACCGCCGAGATCAAGACCCTGCGCCGCGATCCCGTCACGGGCGCCTACCGGCCGGGCTGACGCCGTCCTGCTGATTCAGAAACGGCGGTCTGCTCGCCGCCGTTTCCGCAGGTCCCTATTGCCTTGATTCCTGATGCCCCCGCCGATACGGTCCGCGCGCTTTTCGACCCCCGCGAAAGACCGATATCGACGATGGACTCGCTGCCTCTGCACATGCGCCCCGAACGTTCGTTCCAGGGCTTCATCCTGGCCCTGCAACGGTTCTGGGCCGAGCAGGGCTGCGTCATCCTGCAGCCCTACGACATGGAGATGGGGGCAGGCACCTTCCATCCCGCGACCACCCTGCGCGCGCTCGGGCCCAAGCCGTGGAATGCCGCCTATGTGCAGCCGTCGCGGCGGCCGAAGGACGGCCGCTACGGCGAGAATCCGAACCGGATGCAGCACTACTACCAGTTCCAGGTCATCATGAAGCCGTCGCCGCCGAACCTTCAGGAGCTGTACCTGAAGTCGCTCGGCGCGATCGGCATCGACGCCGCCGTGCACGACATCCGCTTCGTCGAGGACGATTGGGAAAGCCCGACGCTGGGCGCCTGGGGCCTCGGCTGGGAATGCTGGTGCGACGGCATGGAAGTGTCGCAGTTCACCTACTTCCAGCAGGTCGCGGGCTTCGAATGTGCGCCGGTGGCGGGCGAGCTCACCTACGGGCTCGAGCGTCTGGCGATGTACGTCCAGGGCGTCGACCGCGTCTATGACCTCAACTTCAACGGCCGCGACGGCGACGCCAAGGTCACCTATGGCGACGTCTTCCTGCAGGCCGAGCGCGAATACTCCCGGCACAATTTCGAGCATGCCGACACCGACATGCTGTTCGAGCAGTTCAAGATGGCCGAGGGCGCCTGCCGCAAATATCTCGCCGCCGGCTGGCAAGAAAACTCAAAGCTGGGCAACCGGAAAGAGCACCTGATGGCGCTGCCGGCCTACGACCAGTGCATCAAGGCCAGCCACGTCTTCAACCTGCTCGACGCCCGCGGCGTCATCTCCGTCACCGAGCGCCAGAGCTACATCCTGCGCGTCCGCGAGCTCGCCAAGGCCTGCGGCGAGGCCTGGCTGCACACGGAAGCGGGCGGGGCGGCGGCTTAGGCGAACACAGGCGGTCGCCTTCACCCTCCCCTGGAGGGGGAGGGTCGGCACGCGATCGAGCGAAGCGAGATGCGTGCCGGGGTGGGGTGATCTCTCGGCTGGAACACTGTTGACGATGGATAGACTGTCACCCCACCCCGATTGCTCACGCATTCGCATGAGCAATCGACCCTCCCCCTCCAGGGGAGGGTGGCCCTGAGCGTGGTCCTGCGCTCGTGGGTGGCCATCATGTGAATATGATCACCCTCCCCCTGGAGGGGGAGGGTCGCTCGCCTTGCGATGCGAGAGCATCGCTGGGCGAGCGGGGTGG